>QHSV01000340.1 GCA_003221655.1 Candidatus Rokuibacteriota bacterium | reverse complement strand
GGTATTCTCGTCACCGGCCTGGCTGGTCTTCTGGCGGGCGCGTGCTCAATGGCCCTGGGCGAGTGGGTGTCGGTGACGAGCGCCCGCGAGCTCGCTGAGCGTGAGATTCGGATCGAGTCGAGCGAGCTCCGCGAGGATCCCGAGGGCGAAGGCGAGGAGCTGAAGCTGATCTACGAGGCCAAGGGGTTGAGTCCGAGTGAGGCCGAGACGATGGCCAGGCGCTTGCTCGCCGACCGAGCGACCGCGATAGACGCGTTGGCCCGTGAGGAGCTGGGTATCGATCCGAAAGACCTCGGCGGCTCGCCGTGGGAAGCGGCGGTCTCGTCATTCGTTCTGTTCGCGATCGGCGCCGTGGTGCCGATTCTCCCGTTCGTGGTCATGCGGGGAAGCCTCGCGGTGGCGTCGAGCGTCGTCGTCAGTGGGCTGGCACTCTACGGGATCGGAGGCGCGATCACGATCTTCACCGGGAAACCGGTGTGGCGGTCGGGCGGCCGTCAGCTCCTGCTGGGGCTCGCCGCGGCGGGGGTGACGTTCGGCATCGGCAAGCTGATCGGTGTGGCGATCACCGGGTGACGGGCCGAGGCCGGGTCCCGACATGAACGATCCCCTCTTCGAGGTCGAGCATCTCTCGCTCGCCTACCCAGGACGCCGCGGGCAGCGGCTGGCCCCGATCCTGAAGGACGTCTCCTTCACCGTGGAGCGCGGTAACGCGCTCACGCTCGTGGGCCCGTCGGGGTCGGGGAAGTCGAGCTTGCTGCGATGTCTCAACCGTCTCGAGGAGCCGACCGCCGGAACGGTTCGCTTCGACGGCCGAGACATCCAGGCCCTCGATCCTCGCCGGCTCCGGCGGGGCGCGGCGCTCGTCATGCAGACGCCGGTGGTCTTCGAGGGTACGGTGCGCGACAACCTCCGCCTCCGGCCCGCTGACGTGGACGGCGATCTGTCCGAAGCCCGCCTGGGCCAGGCCCTGGTCGACGTGGGACTCGAGGGCGAGCTGCTCGATCGCGACGCCGCCACCTTGTCCGGCGGCGAGAAGCAGCGGGTGACGATCGCGCGTGCCTTGCTCGGTGACCCGCGCGCGCTCCTGCTGGACGAGCCCACATCCGCGCTCGATCCGCCCAACGCCGCCCTCGTCGTCGAGACCGTCTCGCGACTGCGCGAGGCGCGCGGCCTCAGCATCGTCGCGGTAACGCATCAGCCGGAGCTCGTCCGCCGGCTCGGCGGCATGCTGTTGTACCTGGTGAAGGGCGAGATACAGGCGTACGAGCGTGTCGGTGACCTCGATACCCGCCTGCAGGCGTTCCTGGCCGGCGAGCGCGCTGCCGGTGTCGCCGACGTTTCGTGAGCGCCGGCGTCATCGATCTCTCGCTGTGGCAGCTCGCTCTGGCGCTGCTGCTGGTGGCCGCGGTCGCGATCGTCTCGATCCGACAGGCGCTGGGCCTGGAGCGCGATCTCCTGCTCGGCTCCATCCGGACGATCGTGCAGCTCTACGGGGTCGGCCTCATCCTCGCCGCCGTCTTCGCCGTCGCGCGCTGGTACTGGGTGGTGCTCATCCTCGTCGTGATGACCGGCGTGGCGACACACGCGGCGGTGTCACGCCTCCCGAAGCCGATTCCCGGTGCCTACGGGATCGCTGCCGTCTCCCTCTTCGTCTCGACGGGCGCGACGCTGGCCTACGTGATCGGCGTCGTCGTACAGGTGCGTCCGTGGTATGAGCCGCAGTACATCATCCCGATCGCCGGGATGATCCTGGGCAGCTCGATGACCAGCGCCGCTCTGGCGGGGGACCGCCTGCAGGGCGAGCTTCGCGTCCGCGCCGCCGAGGTCGAGACGCGCCTCGCCCTCGGTTTCTCCGGCCGTGAGGCCGTGCAGCCGCTGATGCGCTCGGCGCTGCGCGCGGCGATGATTCCCGTCGTCAACGGGATGATGACGGTGGGGCTGGTACAGCTTCCGGGGATGATGACGGGCCAGATCCTCGCCGGATCCTCGCCGCTCCTGGCCATCCGCTACCAGATCGTCGTCGTGTTCATGCAGGCGGCCGCCACCGCGCTCGCCTCGCTCTTCTTCATCCGACTGATCGTCGACCGCTATCTGACGCCCGCCCACCAGCTCCGGCGTTACCTGCTCTAGCGGCGTCGCTCGTCTTGCACGCCCGCTCTCTAGGCAGAGAGGGCCTCGAAGCAAAAGTTGGGGGGAAGCGTCACCTCGCCCACGCTACCTTCGAGGGCCTCCGGCGACGTGGGCGGCATGACCTGCCCCTCCGGCTCGGACGTGTCGCGCAGACACTCTTCGAATCCTGGATTAGAAAAGGTGAAGACGCTCGTCTTGCCTCGCGCTTGTCGGCATGAAGATGCCGGTGAGCAGGGATCGCTTGCCTCGGCTTCAGGTCCGGCGCTCTTTGCGCGCTGCATCGCTCCGCAAGTGTTCAAGAAGGAATCCGACGACCTCAGAATCGTATCCTGCCGGGTCGAAGGAAAGAAAGTCTTGGTGGCGGGCGCCGCTGACCACCCACAGTCGTTTTGGCTGGCGCGCCGCACGGAAGAGCTCTTCGGACTCAGCGAGTGTTGTGTGCTGGTCGCGCGATCCTGCGACCACGAGGACCGGTGAACCAAGGCGGTCGATCGAGCGAATCGGCTCGAGATCGCGCGGCGAGATGTGCAGCCGCGGCTGGAGCTGGACGAGCAGGAGCGGCGCGAGTACAGGCGCGAGCGGGCCCAATCTAATGCGGATTCGGTTCTCGATGGCGCGGGCACCTCGCGGATACACGGCTTCGAGAACGACCGCGTCGAAGCCGGACGGTTGAGGGCCAAGTAGAACGGCTGCGCCGCCGAGAGAGCAGCCAATGACCCCGACCCGACGCAAGGGCTCAGTGCGCTTGAGCCACCCAAGTGCTGCGCGGACATCAGCGGACTCACGCGAGCCCAAGGTGATCGCGGCGCCCGGGGTCTCGCCGTGCCCTTGAAGATCGATCAGGAGGACAGAGAAGCCGTGGCCCAACAACAGCTTCGCCCGAGACAGCATGGACGAGCGGTCGGCGCGTATCGAGTGGAGAAGAAGAACGACAGGAGAGTTACGGCCTTGATCGAGCCACCAGCCGGCAATGGCATGCCCCGGCCCCGGAAGCGAGACCACTTGAGCCGGGAAGCCGGCTGGCAGCGGAACCGGGCGGTTGACCGGTCTAATGAGCTGGGAACCAAGCAGCCATGAGGCAGTAGAGCCCACGACGAGCACACCGATACCAAGTGCGATGAGGGCGCGTGTTCGGACACCTCGCAATGTCATCCCGCTCGTCCGTTCGTCGTCATTCGCCGTCACGCCGCGAGGCCAGAACCTCCACCAGGGCAATAGCGGCTGGTAGTGATTGCGTAAAGAAGATCGACGTCTTTGCCGTCATTCGACCGAATACGCCGGCGACTCCGACGCAGGCGAGAAAGAAGATCTGCAGCTCGCGCCGATCTGTCGAGTGCGTGTTGAAACGCCGCGCAGGCCCCTGCAGGCGATTTCTTGCACAGACGCTCCGCCCGGTAGTTCAGGTACGTGACGCGGGGCCAGCCGGCGGGCCTTGGCGTAGTCGATCTCGGCGCAGTCCAACGCCCGCGTTCCCCCCGCTGCGCGTGTTAGACGGACTGTAGGTTTGACCTCGCATCTCCAGGCTCTGCAGCCGCGCGCCGGATCAAATCGTTGGACGGCAGCCCGGGGTTGAGTACCTTGCGGGCCGTATCGGCTCCGGCCACCGGCAGGTGCGACGGCTCGAGCAAGCCGAGCTGCACTAGGACCGACGCCTGATCCCAGTAGATCCGTTCACAGACAACCTCTCCCACACGCAACTGGACGACGACGATCAACGGGACCTCGACCCAACGGCCGGTCGGGGCGACGCCGGGCAACATCCAATCCATCACGATGTCATGGGTGAACGCGAAGATCATCTCGTCGATCACCCGCTCCTGACCGACCGTCCGGCAGACGGGAGTCAACCGCGTGTCGGCCGGCATCTTCGGGATGAAGTGACTGCCGTAAAACGCCAGCATCTCGTCCCGGCCGCGACCACCGGTCATGACCGGGACGTGATTGACGTAGTTGTCGTCGGACATGGTCGCCACGGTGGCAGCGGCATCCCGGTCCGTGAACTCGCACCGGAGGTGCGCCTCCCATACATCGATCAGTCGTTGCTCTTCGGGAGTGAACGTCGAGTCCATGTCGAACCTCTCTTGGGCATTCGCCCCCGGCCGTCTGACGTGGCGCATGAGTCGCAGCGCGCCCGGCGCGCCGGCGCCTGTATGCGTATGTTGGGCAGGGCCCCTGGTACAAACCGGGGACATAGGTAACACATCAAACCGGCAACATGGGTGACACCACTGAAGTCGTCGGTCAACAGGAGATTGGGCGAGGCCCTTCGCGCGGCCAT
>QHSV01000124.1 GCA_003221655.1 Candidatus Rokuibacteriota bacterium | reverse complement strand
CAGCAGGAGTCGTGCCCTGCAAGGGAAGTGAGTTGAATCACTTACTTAGTGGTCAGGAGCTCGGACGGGAAGAGGGCATATTTCCGGAAGCATGTGGCAATGTGCCCGATGCCCGGGATGTGCTCAGCGTTGACTCAGGGAGTCGAGGAAGGGTCCGGAGATGCGCACGACCTCGTTCACGGGCCAGGTGCCGGCTTTGATCGTGACGACGAAGAGCTCGCCGGCCACGCCGGCCCGTCGCGTCTCAGGCGTGACCGGAGCGAAACAAAGGCTCCGCGGCGCATCGCCGTCGGTAAAGCTGGCGAACACGATGCGCTTGCCGTCCGGCGTGAGGATGAAGATTTGCCTCTCGTGGCGATCGGCAACGAACAGATGGTTGCCAGGACTCAGCCCGATGGCGGCGGCGACAGGTCCCCGATATACGACGCCGGAGGCTCCCTGAGGGGTCACTTGAACGATCTCGCCCGCTCCCTGCTGGATGGGAGCTTCGGCGGTGCCGTCGCTGCCGACCCAAAGCTGGTCTTTGTCATCGACAGCGAGAAGGCGCGGGCGGGCAACGACGAGATGGCGCGGATCGACGACACGACCGTCGGGATCGAGCCGTATGACGAGGCCCTGCGCGCGGTCGGCGACATAGACGTTCCCCGACCCATCGACGGCCACGCCTTCGGGCTGCGTCAGGACCGGCGGACTGCCTCGCTCCGGCGTGCCGCCGGCGAACAACTCGGCGCGCCCGTCGAGCAACCGATAGAGCGCGCCGATCCTCCGCTCGCGGTCAAAGGTGGTGACGAGGACCTCTCGCCCGCGACGCGTCACGGCCACCTGGGGGTTCAACAGGGGCGGGCCGTAGAAATATCGCATCTCGGTGTCGGGAGTCAGGCGCGCACCCCCGGCGGGGATTCGATAGAGGGGCCAGCGGTCGTACACCTCGCCACCCAGGTAGCGGCGACCGGTCCTGGCGAGGTAAAGGGCGCCAGTCTGATCGAACGCGAGGGTGGACGTCGACGGGATGCCGCGGACGCCGCGCGAAGCGTCGGTGTCGAAACCTTCCCCGGTCACGTAGACCTGGGCGGTGAACCCGGTCGGCAGCTGGAGCTCCGCCGTCGCCGGCCACGGAGCCAGCAGGAGCGCCAGGACCAGGAGCCGCGTTGTCACCGGTCAGGCCTCTTCCAGATGTCGCGGTCGTGCATGAGCCTGATCTGCCGCTTGATCACCTTGTCGCGGTACTCGGCGTGCTTCATCGGCGCCCGATTCAAGTAGAGATTCTTCGGGTAGATCGGCCGCTCGTACAGGAGCTGATAGAGCTCGGTCCGGAGATCCTTCATCCAGTTGTCCCACTGCGCGCGCGCCCGGTGGTCGCGGAGCGCCTCGACGTCGATGACGCCGCCTACGTAGGTCGAGCCGGCCCCGTAGTCCTGCCGGCCGACGATCCGTCCTTTGTAGTCGATGATAAAAGATCGCCCGCCGAACGTGTCGATAGGAGTCGTCTCCTCCGGGAACAGGTAGTAGGTCCCCATGTTCGGCGCGACGATGTACATGTTGTTGTCGAGCGCGCGGGCGCGGCTCTGGATCTCGAAGATCTCGTTCCCGGTCGCCGGGTGCGGATAGGACGCGCGGTAGACGACTTCGGCGCCGTTGAGGGCGAGGGCGCGCGCGTTCTCGGGGTACGAGCCCTCGTTCGCCATCATGATGCCAAGCCGGCCGATCTCGGTGTCGGCGACCGGCCAGAACGCGTCGAGGGTCCTGCCGTACTTCTCGATCCACCAGTCGTAGACGTCGTGCGGGCATACGGAGTGCTCGACCGGGAAGAGCGGAGAGACCTTGTAGTGCTTCAGGATCACTCGGCCGCGCGGATTGATGATGAAGCCGACGTTGAAGAAGCGATCCTTGAGGTCGGGGTGCCGGGCCTTCGCCTGCGCCATGACGAAGGCGTTGTACTCCTTCGCGATCTTACCGAGGAACTCGGTCTCCTCGCCTGGAATATCGATCGCGCACTCCCGCGCGAAGGTCGCGTGGTCGAGGTCGAGCACCTCGTCGTTGAACGCCTGCAAGGCACCCTCCGGGAACGCGATGAGCCGCACCGGAATGTCGAGGCTCGAGAGCCAGGAGGCCGCCTTCACGAGGTGCGAGAGGTGCTCGAGGTTGAGCTTGATGTCCCCGCGCTTCCGGATACCACGCACGGTGGGGACGAGCCCGACGGCCGTGTACGGTTTGATCATTCGCTCGCTCCTGATCTAAAGTCGCGCCTGCTCAGCGACTGGTGACGCACGTGACCTCCCGGACTCGGTCGTCGGACAGCTCGATGGCCACCTCGTGATGTTCCGTGCCGTTGGTGCCGCGATAGAGCAGCGTGCGCCGCCCCGGGGGCGTCACGCGCTCGTGCTCCTCGTCGGGTCGGCCGAACCGCGCGACGACCTCGTCGTAGCGCGTGCCGGCCGGGATCAACGTGACGAGCGTTTCGCGTGAAGGCACCTTCCCATTCGGCGCGGCGGCGGCCGCCCCGAACCGGCGCCGGGCGCGCCGGCGCCGCCGGATCCGCCGGCTCACGTCCGTGCTCAGCATGAATACGCCCGCGAAGTTCGTCACTAGCAGAATCACGCCGGAGATGACGATCGGTCGCCAGTTGATGCGGCCGCTGAAGTAGTGGAACTGGACCCGCACGCTCTGGGTGGTGATGTCCTGCGACGGCAGCAGCGTGAGCGCCACGACCTCGCCGCCCGCGCGCACGCGGCTCTGGCGCCGCACGGCGGTGGCCGGCGAGATCTCCTCGATCTTGAGGTGATCGGAATCCCCGAAGTTCGCGATGACCAGCGCGTACTCGCGGGCCAGGTGCACCATGCGGTCGCGCCGCTCGTAGTAGAGGGCGAAGAGGCCGAGCACGGGCGGCCCGAGGTCGCCGAAGCCCGTGGTGAGGACCTGGCGCCGGCCCCAGAAGAGGTCTTCGAGCCACGTTCCGGCCTTCGGAACGATGAGACCCCGGAGCGGGATCGCGAGCGTGACGATCGAGAGCGAGTCGGACAGCATCGGCGTCCACGGGATCTTGATGTAGGTCACCGCGCCGGTCTGGGTCCCCGGACGCGTGAAGTTGACGTACGAAGCAACCACCCCGAGAGGGTCCCCGAGCGCGGCGGTGCCGAGCTGCATCCGGTCGCGCCTCCTGAGGGTGAGCCGTCCGCTCCCCGCGACGATGAGGCCGCGGGCCTCGACCTCCCGCAGCAACGCAGGCTCGGCGGGACCGGGCGCGGTGCTCTCGGCGACCTCCGCCGGCCAGAGGAGGTACAGGTCTTGCTGGATGTCGACCGGGCGGCGCGTGGGTTTGGTTGTGAGACTCCACGAGAGGTTCACCGTGACGGGACCGAGCCCCGGGCTCACGTTGGCGACCACGAAGAGGGGGCCGACCAGGAACTCGGGATTCGGCCTGGAGGCGAGGAAGACCTGGCCGTGAGTCACGGCGGGCATGGCCGCGCTGAGGAGCACGGCCAGCGCCACGCAGGATTTGATCATGCCGCGCTCCTCTGCTAAGGTCCGGCTGCGCTCGCCGGCCAGATCGAAACAGTGAACAGTTAACACAGTTTTCTTCACCGCGTACAGGGAGACCCCGGGGCATGAGGAGGATCTCATGGAGCAAGGACAGGCGAGGGTGACGGGGCGGGAGCGGGTCGTCGCGGCGTACAAGGGAGGCTACGCGGACCGCGTGCCCGCGTACCCGATCGCGGGCTCCTTCGCCGGATGCCTCGACGGGCTCTCGATCGAGGAGTACTGCACGAACCCGACCAAGGCCGTGCGGGCGATGCTCAATTATTACGAACGGTATCAGCCGGATATCATGATCGCCTTCAACGACCTCGCCAAGGAGGCGGAGGCCGTCGGCTGCCACGTCAAGTACTCTGACTACGTCGTGCCGTCCGTCGATCGGCACGTGCTCCAGGACGACAAGGGCCGGCTCGCGAAGCTCGAGATTCCCGATCCGCTGAAGGACGCGCGCCTGCCGGCGTTCCTCGAGCAGTGCGAGGCGCTCTCGGCGGCCCGGCTCCCGAGCGGACTCGGCGCCGTCCTGGTGGGGCCGTGGACGATCGCCATGCTCCTACGCAACCCCGAGCTGATGTGCCTGGACACGATCGACGACCCGCCGTTCGTCCACGAGCTGATGCGCTTCGCCACCGAGTACGCCAAGCGGTTCGGCGACGCGGTGCTGGCGACGAAGATCGGCCTCAGCTACACCGACCCGACCGCGTCGTGCTCACTGGTGGGGCCCGACACCTACCGCGAGTTCATCAAGCCCTATCATCAGGAGCTGGTGGAGTACTTCCGCGCGAAGAAGGTCGGGACGACGATCCATATCTGCGGGACGACGCACCAGATCCACGAGGACCTGGTCGACGTGGGATTCGTCGCGATCACGATCGACCTCGATCAGCAGGCCGATCCCGGGCTGAAGGTGGACCAGCTCGACAAGCTGGTCACGCTCGGAAATCAACGGGGCGTGGTCGCCATCGGCAACGTGGACGTGACGATCTTCGAGCGCGCGACGAAGCCCGAGATCGAGGCCGAGGTGCGCCGCTGCATCGACACGGTGGGCAAGCGCTCGCGCTTCGTCCTGTCAACCTCGTGCGAGCTGCCGCCGCGCGCCAACCCCGACTGCGTCAAGTGGATGATGGACGCGGCTCGGGACTACGGCCGCTACGAGCGCATCCTCACGTCCTGAGCTGTACGTCTACCGTCTGAGCGCGTAGCCGGCCTTACAGCTCGTGTCGCTCCGGCCGCTTCGCCCGCTTCTTCGTGACGTACCACCTTCCCGCCAGAAGACCGCCGAGCGTGCTGAGACCGCTCGCCAAGAGCAGGAAACTCCCCGGCTCGGGGACCGAGACGGGCGCGTCGGGTCCCGCGTATGATCCCGTGTATGACCCCGACTGTTGGGCGCCGGATCCCTCGCCGTGCCCTCTGTGCTTTCCGGCCAGGGCGTGGGAGTATCCCGGCAATAGCGCGATCATCGCCACGACAGTTGCGATCGTCAGAAATTTCATCAGTCTTCCTCCACGACCAATAGTGTGTGAGCCTTGGCGCATTGAAATCATCCCAATGCCGTTTCCTCTCGCATGCGTCATGCCAAACACGAGCGGCTTGCACGACGGCACTTTGCGGAGCGCACGACTCCGGAAAATGAAGAGTTCTGCCGGAGTCTTGCAAAAATTCGCAGGGTCGCGCCTCCGTAGCCATTCCGAGGGGGGATTTTCCGGAAGTCTGGCGGCGGTTTCCCTCGTTCGCGTTACACGACGGGCAAGCTGACGACGCGCTCGATGACGCGCACGCCGACGCGGCCGGCGCGGTTGCGCACGGCCAGGTCGTAGCCGGGAAAGGCCGAGAGATCGAGCGCGGCGTGCCGGGCGGCGTCCTCGGAGACGACGAGCTCGGCTCCGTAATCCTTGGTGGCCTGCTCCAGCCGCGCTGCAACGTGTACCGTGTCGCCGACCGCGGTGAGATAGAAGCTCTCGCCCCAGCCCATCCGCCCGACCACCGCCGGGCCGGCGTGGATGCCGATGCCGATACGCAGCGGCGCCGGCAGGTCGCCGGCAAGCTCGGCGCTGAGCGCGGCAACGCCCTCGACCATCGCGCGGGCAGCCGCGAGCGCCTGACGCGAGCCCGTCGCCGCACCCGCCTCGATGCCGAACAGCGCCATCACGCCATCACCGGTGAACTGGTTCGTGACGCCCCCGGCGCCGGTGATCGCCGTGCCGACCGCCTGGAAGTACCGGTTGAGGACGAACACGACGTCGTACGGCAGCTTGTGCTCCGCCATCCGGGTGAATCCACGCAGGTCGGCGAAGAGCACCGCGAGCTCCTGCTCGTGGCCCTGGCGTACGTCGGTGCCGAACGCCTCGGCGGGCGGGACCGAAGGCGCGAGCAGTGGCTCGACCGCCACGTCGAGGAGGGGACGGGTCTGGCAGGCGAGCCGTACGTCGGGAGCGGCGCCCACGCGCGCCAGAACGCGCCGCTCGGCCTCGCTCGGCGCCGGCAAGTCGTGAAGCCCGCGCAGGACGCGGACGCGGCACGTGGAGCAGCGTCCGCGCCCGCCACACACCGACGCGTGCGGGACGCCGGCCAGGCGGCTGGCGTCGAGAATCGTGAAGCCACTCGGCGCGGTCACCACGCGGCCGGTCGGGTAGGTGATACGCACCGAGCGACGCCACTCCAGTAAACGACGGACGCCGCGGGCCGCGAGGACGCCGAGGAGCGCGACCAGGTACGTGTCCAGGAAGCCGCGGCGGATGGCCAGCAGACGAGCGGCCTCGGCCGGCCCGGGCGCGTGCGCCGCGCGCAGCATCGCCTCGGTCCATCCGGGTGTCCGTGCCAGCGCCGTCACCTCTCGGCCGGCCGCGACGAACCCCAGCAGCGCGAGCACCGGCAGTAGCAGCGCGGCGGCATAGAGCCAGGGCGCCGCGTGCGGATACCAGGGCCGGAAGCGCAGCCAGTAGTGCACACCGATGCAGGCGTGCAGCCAGGCGAGGACGAGGGTGAGCCCCTGACGCGCGCCCTGCTCCGGCGCCAGCAGCCACAGGGCGAGAACGATGCGGGGATACGGATCGTCGACGCCGAAGCGCCACCAGGCGATCCGCGTGCTGACGACGTGCACGACGAGAAGCGCCGGCAGCGCGAGTCCGAGCGCGTACTGGGCGGTTTCCCAGAGCGGCATGCGCAGCGTCCGGCGCTGGTAGAGGAGCCACAGCGCCAGCAGCCCGTGCACGGTGATCGCCCCATACAGCGCCAGCGTGCCGGGGGCGCTGCGCCACCATGCCAGGAACCACGAGCGCCCGGCCGCCATCGCGTCCAACGAGACGATCCCGAGGGCATGGTTGATGAAGTGGAGAATCAGGTACGTGAGCAGCACGAACGCCGCACCCAGCCGCAGGCGGCGAATGAAGACGGGGCTCATCAGCCGGTCGGGGCCGCGCCCGCTTACGACGACGACCTTCAGCGCGCCGGCGCGCCCTGCATCGCTAGACTTGCGGCACGTTGCGCAGCGCTTCCGCGACCTTTGCGGTGGGGTACTCGTAGTCCTGGAGCCGGCCCCCGAGGTAGGCCTCGTAAGCGCCGAGGTCGAAGTGACCATGGCCCGAGAGGTTGAAGAGGATCGTTTGACGCTTGCCGTCACGCTTACAGCGCAGGGCCTCGTCGATCGCAACGCGCACAGCATGCGCGGACTCGGGTGCCGGGATGATGCCCTCGGTGCGCGCGAACTGCATCGCCGCCTGGAACGTCGCGAGCTGCGGCACCGCCATCGCCTCGATCACGCCCTCGTCGTAGAGCTTGCAGACCAGCGGAGCCATGCCGTGGTACCGCAGCCCGCCCGCGTGAAGCGGCGCCGGGATGAACGTGTGACCGAGCGTGTGCATCTTGACCAGGGGCGTCAGGCCGACCGTGTCGCCGAAGTCGTAGACGTATTTGCCCTTGGTGAGGCTCGGGCAGGCGGCCGGCTCGACGGCGACGATCCGCATCTTCTTGTTCTTGCCGGAGAGCTTGTCGGCGGCGAAGGGGAATGACAGACCGGCGAAGTTCGAGCCGCCGCCGGCACAGCCGATCACGATGTCGGCGGCGTCATCGGCCTTCTCGAGCTGCTTTTTCGCCTCGAGCCCGATGACCGTCTGGTGCATGAGCACGTGGTTCAGCACGCTGCCGAGGGAATATTTCGTGTCGTCACGGGTGGCGGCGTCCTCGACCGCCTCGCTGATCGCGATGCCGAGCGAGCCGGGCGAGTTCGGATCCTGTTCGAGGACCTTCTTGCCGGATTGGGTGTCGGGACTGGGGCTGGCCACGACTTGCGCGCCCCAGGTCTCCATCATGATCCGACGGTACGGCTTCTGCTGGTACGAGACCTTGACCATGTACACCTTGCACTGCAGACCGAACAGCTGGCAGGCGAGCGACAGCGCCGAGCCCCACTGCCCGGCGCCCGTCTCGGTCGAGAGGCGGCTGACCTTTTCCTTCTTGTTGTAATACGCCTGCGCCATCGCCGTGTTCGGTTTGTGGCTGCCGGCGGGGCTCACGCCCTCGTACTTGTAGTAGATGCGCGCCGGCGTGCCGAGCATTTTTTCCAGCCGGCGCGCACGGTAGAGCGGGGACGGCCGCCAGAGGCGATAGACCGCACGAATCTCCTCCGGGATCGCGATCCAGCGCTCACGGCTGACCTCTTGCTTGATCAGCTCCATCGGAAAGAGCGGCGCCAGGTCCGGCGGCCCGATGGGTTGCTTGGTGCCGGGATGGAGCACGGGCGGCGCCGGGGTCTTGAGGTCGGCCTGGATGTTGTACCACTTCGACGGGATGTCCTTCTCGTCGAGGAGGAACTTCGTGCGGTTCCTGTCGGTCGCCCTGGATGCCATGCCGGCCTCCTTCGGAGCGTCGCTGCTGCGGAGGGAGCCCCCCGTGAAAAGTGCGCTAACCATACGAGAGGGCGGGGGGCCTGTCAACCGACGCTGGGTGCTACACTGCCGCTCGAGGAGGATGGCGATGAATCGCACGCTTCGGCTGCCGCGCGCCGACGGAACCGTGACGCCCTACACGCTGACCGGGAGTCGCGCCGTCACTCCGCCGAGCGGGCCGATCCGCAGCCGCGTGGCCTTCGCCGCAGTGCACGTCGTCGCCGATCCGCTCGCCGCCATCAACCCGACGCTCGAGGTCGCGCTCGACTGGGAGGCGACGCTCGCCTACCGGCGCTACCTGTGGTCGCTTGGGCTCGCCGTCGCGGAGGCGATGGACACCTCCCAGCGTGGCATGGGATTCGACTGGGAGACGGCCAAAGAGCTGATCAAGCGCGCGGTGGCGGAGGCGCAATCGGTTCCGGGGGCCGTGCTCGCGTCGGGCGCCGGGACCGACCACCTCGAGCCCGGCCCGCGCGTGACGCTCGCAGACGTCGAGGCGGCGTACGAGGAGCAGTGCACGTGGATCGAGCGCTGCGGCGGGCGCATCATCCTGATGGCGAGCCGAGCGCTCGCCGCCGCGGCCAGGAGCTCGGACGACTACGTGAAGGTCTACGGCCGGATTCTGAGCCAGGTCCGCGAGCCGGTGATCATCCACTGGCTCGGCGAGATGTTCGACCCCGGACTCGCCGGCTACTGGGGCTCCCCCAGCCTCGATCGCGCGACCGAGACGCTGCTGGCGATCGTGAGCGAGCACGCGTCGAGGATCGACGGCGTGAAGATCTCCCTCCTCGATCAACGGCGCGAGATCGCGATGCGACGCCGATTCCCCAAGGGCGTCCGCATGTACACAGGGGACGACTTCGACTACCCGACCACGATCCGCGGTGACGATGAGGGCGCGAGCGACGCCCTGCTCGGGATCTTCGACGTCATCGCGCCCGCGGCGGCGGCCGCCCTGAAGGCGCTCGACATGGGGGACTTCACCCGCTACGAGGCGATCCTCGAGCCGACGCTCCCGCTCGCGCGTCATGTCTTCGGCGCGCCCACGCGCTTCTACAAGACGGGTGTCGTGTTCGCGGCCTATCTCAACGGTCACCAGTCACACTTCCGCCTGGTCGGCGGCATGGAGAGCGGGCGCTCGGTCGTGCACCTCGCCGAGCAGTTCGTGCTCATGGATCGGGCTGGGCTCCTGGTCGATCCGGAGCTCGCCGCCGAGCGCATGCGCCGCGTTCTGGCCGTCGCCGGCGTGGATTAGTCTCCCGTCCGAGAAGTCCTGTGAAGACATCGCCGCAGGCGGAGGCGACGGGCGGGGCCTGCGCTTTCAGAGGACGTGGAGCCAGGGGCGCGTGGCGAGCGCGCCAGGCGTCCAGAAACCCGTGTCGGCGAACCATCGGAGCGCCTCGTCCGCGTCAGGCGTCTTCACGACCGCCAAGGTGCCGCCCCCCTCGAAGAAGCCGCCGAACGCCACGCGGCCCGCGCCCCGCATCTCGATCAACGCGAATTGAGCCATGTCGTGCTCGGCGGTCGGGCCCTCGACGAGGGTGACCCGCCGGGACCCGTCGAGCACGACCGGCACCATCTCCCACGGCTCGACGAACTGGCTGAAGCTCCGCGGCTCATAGTGGGTCCACACGCCGCCGGTCCAGTACGGGTCTTCTTCGATCGCGTGCTTGAGCTGAGCGGGCTGCTGCAGACGGTAGAAGATGTCGGCGGTGGCGCCGTCGGCTGAGGGCCCGCCGCCGATGAGAATGCCGTTGGCGCGCAGTCCCTGGAGACGCTCGATGTGGGCGCGCCGATGAACTTCGCGACGGGTCCGATAGTCCGGAGCCGCAGTCACCGCGATGTGAAAGACGATCACGCGCGTTCCTCCGATTGGAGAAGGGCTACGCCCCTCTCTCGACTTCCCCGTGTTACTGTGTCACGAGATGGAGCTTTTCGAGCGATTCCGCTCGGGTTATCCGTTCCCGCTCGACGACTTCCAGGTCGAAGCCATTCGCGCCATCGAGGCCGGCCAGTCGGTCATCGTCTCGGCGCCCACCGGGGCGGGCAAGACCCTCGTCGCTGAATTCGCCATCCACGCCGCCCTCGCCGCCGGCCGGCGCCTAGCGTACACGACGCCGCTCAAGGCGCTGTCGAATCAGAAGTTCGCCGATTTCACCCGTGCGTTCGGCGCGGACGCGGTCGGGATCCTCACCGGCGACGTCAAGGTCAACCCGCACGCCCGCATTCTCGTCATGACCACCGAGATTCTCCGCAACGCGCTCTACGGAAGCGGCCTCGACGACCTCCGCTATATCGTGCTCGATGAGTGCCACTACATGGGCGACGAAGGGCGCGGCACGGTCTGGGAGGAGATCATCGTCAGCGCCCCCAGCGACGTCGTGCTCGTGGGTCTCTCGGCGACCGTCGCCAACGTCAAGGAGATCGCCGACTGGATCTCGATCGTCCATCGGCCGATCCTCCCGATCTACCACCCGCACCGGCCCGTGCCTCTCGCGTATGTCATCGCGGACCTGGCCGGTGAGATCCACGAGCTCCCTGGAGTCCGCGCCGGGCGCGCGCGGGTCGCCGGCGACGAGTCGCGTGGTCCGGACGACCGGGGGCGGTGGTACACGCGACGCGTGGTCCATCCGACCGTCCTCATCGAAGCGCTCGAGGCACGGGGGTGGCTGCCCGCCATCTACTTCATCTTCAGCCGGGTCGGCTGCGAGCGCGCGATGCAGGACGTGCTCACCGAAGGGAAGACCCTGCTCGCACCCCCGCAGCAGCAGGAGGTGGACACGGCCATCGGAGAGATGATCCGCGAAAGCCCGACCGTCGCCGAGTCCGCGCTCAATCAGAGCGTGTTCGAAGCGCTGCGGCTCGGCATCGGGCTCCACCACGCCGGGATCCTGCCGAGCCTCAAGCGGCTCATCGAGCTATTGTTCGAGCGCGGACTCTGTAAGGTCGTCTTCGCGACGGAGACGATGTCTCTCGGCATCCACATGCCGGCCCGATCGGTCGTCCTCCAGGGGCTGACAAAGCGGACGGACCGTGGTTTCCGCGCCCTCACGCACAACGAGCTGACCCAGATGGCAGGACGAGCCGGGCGACGCGGGATCGATCCCGAGGGCACGTGTGTCATCGCGCTCGACGCCCGCGACGGACTCGAGGACATTCTCAGGGTGATCGATGGCTCGCCCGAGCCGATCGAGAGCCAGTTCAAGCTCGGCTACGGCTCGGTGGCGCTCCTTCTCTCGACCGGCGCCCCCCCGGAGACCCTGCGCCGGCGCATCGAGTCGTCGTTCGGCCAGTATCAAAATCTCAAGCGCATTCGCGAGATCGAGGCCGACGTCCATGCTCTCGAGGCCTCGCTCGAGAAGCTGCGGGGCTATGCCGCCCCGTGCGGCGACTTTCAGCGCATCGGCCGCTACCGACGCGCGCGCCAGGAGATCGAGGCGCGTCGTCAGGCGCTGGGCCGCGGGTCGCGGCGTGGAGAGCGCACCGTCGCGGAGGCGGAGCCTGGGCGTCTCGTGCTGGTCCGGCGCGGCGGGGCGCCGACCCTCGCGATGGTGCTCGGCATCCACGCGATCCGCGGTCGCCGCGTGCTCATCGACGCGCTCTTGCCGCACGGGGTCACCGTGCGGGTGAAGAGCGGAGTGATCAAGCGCATCTTCTGGGCGACACCGCCGCTCCACGTGCCGCGCGACCGCGCGCCCGGGGGGCGCGAGCGCGCGCCCGGGGGCCGCGAGCACGCGCCCGGGGGCCGCGAGCGGCAAAGCTCCGACAACCGCGGCTTCAGCCACCTGGCCGCCCAGCTCGCGCGTTTGTCGGTGGCCGAGCTCATCGAGCGCGAGCGCTCCCAGGGTCCCGAGGCCATGCTCGCCGCGATCGAGTGCCACCGCTGCCCGTGGGGCGCCACCGCCCGCTGCGACCGGGAGTGGCGGGAGCTCGAGACCGTCGCCGAGCGGCTCGGCGTGCGCCGGCGGCAGCTCGAACAGCTTCGCGGCGCGTACTGGCAGGAGTTCCTGCGCGTGGTCGAGGTCTTGGAACAGTTCGGCGCGGTGCGTGACCGGAAGCTCGAGTCGAAGGGCCGGCTCATTGCCAGCCTTCGCCACGACAATGAGCTCCTCGTCGCCGAGTTCGTGGCGCATGGCGTCTTCAACGACGTCTCCGCTCCCGAGGCGGCAGCGATCTGCTCCGCGTTGATCGAGGAGGCACGGTCGGGCGACCCGGCCTTCGCGCGCGTGTTCCTCCGGAAGCGGCCGAAGCTCAAGCGGAAGCTCGACCAGCTCATCCGCGTGGCCGACACCGTTTACGAGGCCCAGCGGGCGCGCCACCTGCGCGTCCCGGTGGCTGTCCACGCCGGGTTCATGCCCTCGGTCTTTCGCTGGGCGTCGGGCGAGGACGACTGGAGCGGGATCGTGGAAGAGTCGTTCGGCGGCCACGAGGGCGACCTGATCCGCGCCATGCGCCGGCTGATCGACGTGCTCCGTCAGCTGGCGGACAGCGACGAGGTGCCCGACGAGACGGGCCGCCTGCTCGCCCAGGTCTCACGGACGATCGATCGCGGCATCGTTCTGGAGTCTGCCCTGATATGATCCAGAGCGTGAAGCGGATCGTCCTGGTGGCCGCCTTGCTGACCCTGGTCGCATGCGCGACGTACCGCGTCAAGGAACAGCGGACGACCCAGGGACCGCTGGCCGAGGATTTGTGGATGACTAACGTCATCATGGCCAACGGACGAGAGCCAAACTTCGACGAGCGACGTCACTGGAACAACCAGATCGACCTCAAGATTTCGCAGTATTTGAACCGCAATCAGGACTCCGCCAATTCCGTCGATGTGTCGACGTTCCGCTTCAACCGTCAGGTGTCGGTCGGCCAGACCGACGAGCAGGTTCTGATCCTCCTCGGTCCACCGATCGCGAAGACCACGGACGAGGTCGAGATGGAGAAGCTCGCCCGCAAATATTGGCCGTCGATCAAAGGAAACGCCAGCGAGGCGTGGGTGTACCCGGCCGGCTGGCGCCTCTACTTCAAGGACTCGAAAGTGGTCGACATTACGCAGTACTTCGTACCCTGACGCAGCGCTCCTGGTCGTCGAGGTTCCCAGGATCCAGCAAGCGAGGGAGGAGACGTACGCGACGCTGAACTTCGCCAAGGGGAGGGGGAGTCATGGCGGAAGTTAACCTCACGGCCGCATTCTCGACGGTGCCCGCGGCGGAGGCCGAGGAGATCAAGCGCGTGATCGTCGAGACCGTGCAGCAACTCGGGCAGGACGACGGGACCTTCAAGAAGGCGAAGATCGTCTTCACGGAATCGGACGAGCGCTGCGGGCTCACCGCGGAGCTCGACGGCGTGAAACGCGAAGGAGTTCCGCTCCAGCTCGACATCGAACAGCTCGAAGACGCGAAGACCTCGGCAGGAGCGCGGGCCCAGCTCAAGGAAGCGCTCCGCCTCTACTTCCGGCGCGTCCTTGGAAAGTGACGATCCGGGCGTTTTCCTGTTCGCCTGGCGGGGCTGCCTGTTCCGCGTCCCCGA
>QHSV01000339.1 GCA_003221655.1 Candidatus Rokuibacteriota bacterium | reverse complement strand
AGCACAGAGCCTTTGGCACCTCGGGGGCTCGGGTGGTCGTCGAGGAGCTCATGGTGGGGCAGGAGGTGTCCTTCTTCGTCCTCGCGAACGGACACGATGCGATTCCACTCGCCGCCGCCGAGGACCACAAAGCCGTCTTCGATGGTGATCGTGGGCCCAATACCGGCGGCATGGGATGCTACTCGCCGGTGGCCGTATTCGACGACACACTCGAGAAGCGGGTCATGGAAGGGATCGTGCGGCCGACCCTCACCGCGCTGGCCCGCGAGGGCGCCCCCTACCGGGGCGTCCTCTTCGCGGGCCTCATGCTGACGGCCCAGGGGCCGAAGGTCGTCGAGTTCAACTGCCGCTTCGGCGACCCCGAGTGTCAGGCGCTCGTCGTTCGGGCGCCGGGCGATCTGGTCCCGCTGCTCCTCGCGGCCGCTCGTGGAGAAGCCTGGCCGCCAGCGCACCCGTGGCCGCACGTGGCCTCAGTCTGCGTGTGTGTCGCCTCCGGCGGATATCCGGGCAAGTATGCCACCGGACTCCCGATTCGCGGTGTCGAGGCCGCCGAAGCCAGGCCCGATGTGCAGGTGTTCCACGCCGGAACTGCAACGCGCGAGGGTAGGCTGGTGACCGCGGGCGGCCGAGTGCTTGGCGTGACCGCCGTCGCCGAGAATCTCACGAACGCGATGGCGTCCGCCTACCGCGCCGTGCGTGAGATCTTCTTCGACGGCATGCACTATCGTACTGACATTGGGAGGAGGGAGCAGTTCAGTGGTTCGGGCGGGTCGTGCGAGCCGAAGCGCCGCGGCGGCGCTGAGGCGAGCGGATAGAGGAGACAATCGTGACGGGACCTGTGCGCGTGGGTATCGTGCTCGGCAGCGATTCGGACCTCGAGGTGATGCTCGAGGCGGTGAAGGTGCTCGACGCGCTCGAGGTGGGCAGCGAAGTCGTCGTAGCCTCTGCGCACCGGACGCCGGCACGCACCCACGAATACGCGACGACGGCTCATTCGCGAGGCATTGGCGTCCTGATCGCGGGGGCGGGCGGGGCCGCCGCCCTCCCGGGTGTCCTTGCCTCGCTCTCGCCCCTGCCGGTGATCGGCGTCCCGGTCGCGTCCACACCGCTCGGGGGCCTCGACGCGCTCCTCTCGATCGCGCAGATGCCGAAAGGTGTCCCGGTGGCGACCGTGGCGATCGGCAAGTGGGGCGCGGCCAACGCGGGAATGCTCGCAGCTCAGATCCTGGCGCTCGGCGACGCGGCGCTGGCGGCCCGCCTTGCCGCGTATCGGCGACGGCTCGCAGACGAGGTGGACGAGCGTGCGCGTCGCGTGGCGGCGCAGATGAAGTCGGGCGAGGCGCCGAAGTCGGGGACGTGAGGCACGTCGGACGTCCGCGCATCATCGCGGTCGACCCCGTTGCGCCCACTCCGGCCGGTCTTCGAGCTGCGGCGGACGTCCTCCGCGGGGGCGGGGTGGTGGCGTTCCCGACGGAGACCTTCTACGGCCTTGCCGCGGCGGCACTCGATCCCGTGTCCGTCAGGCGGATCTTCGAGTTGAAGGGGCGGCCCGCGTCGAAGCCGCTCCTTGTCCTGGTCGACTCGATGGCGATGGCCGAGTCCGTCGCACACGTGAGCAACCCGGCGCTGGCCCTGATGGCGCGCTGCTGGCCCGGTGCCCTCACGCTCGTGCTCTCCGCGCACGCCAAGGTGCCTTCAGACGTGACGGCGGGGACGGGGACGCTCGGGCTCCGCGTCTCGTCCCACCCGGTCGCGCGGGGTCTGGTGGAGGCGCTCGGCGAGCCGGTGACAGCTCCGAGTGCGAACCCGAGCGGCCTCGAGCCACCGACGACGGCCGAGGGCGTGCTCGCCTATTTCGCGGACAAGATCGACCTCATCCTGGATGGCGGACCGACGGCGGGCGGCGAGCCCTCGACGGTCCTCGACGTGACCGTGGACCCGCCGAGGGTCATCCGGCAAGGTGCCGTCCGACTGCCAATCGCGGGCGCGTAGTATGAGAGTCACGGGCGTCATCCAGGCCGGTGGCAAAAGCGTGCGAATGGGTGGCCGCCCGAAAGCCCTGATCGAGCTGGGTGGCCGGCGCATCGTCGAGCGCGTTGTCGCGGCGCTCGCGGCTGTGGTCGACGATGTCCTGATCGTGACCGGCACCCCGGAGCTCTACTCCTTTCTCGGGCTGCCCACGGTCGCGGACGTCTATCCCGACCACGGCTCGCTCGGCGGGATCTACTCGGGCCTCAAGGCTGCCGCGGGCGAGGTGGCATTCACGGTCGCTTGCGACATGCCGTTCCTTCACCCCGAAGTCGTCAGGCTGGTCGTCGCGCGCGCCGGCCAGGGCGACGTCGTCATTCCGCGCGTCGGTAGCCAGCTCGAGACCATGCATGCCGCGTACGGGAAGGCGTGCCTTCCGCACATCGAGGAACGGCTGCGGGCCGGGCAGCTCAGGATCGTGGGGTTCTTCGACCGTGTGCGTGTCGTCGAGATCCCCGAGAGCGATGTGGCTCGGTTCCGTGACCCAGCGGTCGCCTTCATGAACGTGAATACCCCGGACGAGCTCGAGCTCGCCCGCGCCCTCGTCGCCAGGCTCCGCTGACATGGCCAGGCTGCGACCCGTCGGGCTCGTGCACTACCACGAGCTCGGCCTCAAGCGGGGGAATCGGCCGCTCTTCCTGCGCCATCTCGCCCGAAATCTCCGGCGCGCCACGTCGGATCTGGCGCCGGTGAAGCTGCGGCAGGTCTCGGGCCGTTTGCTGCTCGACCTCGAGGACCACCCCGATCCCGCGGCGGTCCGTGATCGGGTGCGTCGCGTGTGCGGGGTCGCGAGCGTTGCGCTCGCCTATCGTGTCGTCTCGACCGTCGACGCGATGAAGGCGGTCATCGCGAAGCTGATCGAGGAACGGACCTTCGCATCGTTCCGGATCACCGCTCGCCGGGCGTTCAAAACGTACCCGATGACGAGCGTGGAGCTGAACCGCGAGCTCGGCGCGTTCGTCCTCGAGCGCGTCGCCTCGCGCGTCGACCTGCGCCACCCAGAGCTCGAGATCCACGTCGAGGTGATGCCCGCCGAGACGTTCGTGTACGTCGACCCCGTCGGCGGCCCGGGAGGACTGCCCGTGGGCGCGAGCGGTACGGTGGCGACCCTGCTCTCAGGCGGGATCGACTCCCCGGTCGCGGCGTGGCGGATGATGAAGCGCGGCTGCCGCGTCGTCTTCGTGCACTTTCACAGCGTGCCGTACCTGCCGCCGACCTCTCAGGCCAAGGCCCGCGCCCTGGTCGGGTTGTTGACCCAGTGGCAGTACGACTCGAAGCTCGTCCTGGTGCCCTTCGGCGAGATCCAGCGCGAGGTCGTGCTCACTGTCCCGCCTCCAGCCCGAGTCGTCGTCTACCGCCGGCTCATGGTGCGGATCGCCGAGACGCTGGCCCGGAAGCATGGGGCGGCGGCGTTGACGACGGGGGAGAGTCTCGGACAGGTCGCGTCGCAGACCCTCTCGAACATCGCGCGGATCGACGAGGCCGCCGGGATGCCGATTCTGCGGCCCCTGATCGGCATGGACAAGCTGGAGATCACCGAGGAGGCGCGCCGGCTCGGGACGTTCGAGATCTCGGTCGAGCCGGATGCCGACTGCTGCACGCTGTTCGTCCCGAAACACCCGGCGACGCGGATGTCGGAGCATGAGGTCGGCGCGGCCGAGGCGCGTCTCGAGATCCCGCGGCTCGTCGCGTCGGGATGTGACGGCGCTTCGGTCGAGGCGTTCGAGTTCCCGGCGGGAGCTCCCGCCGAGCTGGGGTCCGCATGAGCGCCGCGCTCACGTTCCTCGGCGCCGCCGGGACCGTCACGGGCGCAAAGTTCCTCGTCGCCAGTGATGGGGCTCGGCTTCTGCTCGAGTGCGGGATGTTCCAGGGGCTGCGGGAGCTCCGAGCCCGTAACTGGGAGGCGCCCCCCGTGCAGCCGGGAACCCTCGCGGCCGTGCTGCTCTCGCACGCCCACATCGACCATTCGGGGTACCTGCCCCGTCTCGTCCGCGACGGGTTCGAGGGCCCCATCTTCTGCTCTCCCGGCACCGCCGACCTGCTCATCCTCGGCGCCTCGACCGTCGAGGTCGTCGCATCCGGGCGGCGGCTCGTGTACTCCGGCGACCTCGGCCGCTACGACGTGCCGATCATGCGCGACCCCGTCGCGGTCGCGAGCGCCGACACGCTGCTGGTCGAATCCACCTATGGCGACCGGTTGCATCCGGCCGGTGACGCGACGCCCGTCATCGGGCAGGCGGTGCAGCGCGCGGCCGACCTCCGGGGATGGCTGCTCGTCCCGGCCTTCGCCATCGGTCGCACTCAGGATCTTCTGTACGTCGTCCGAGAGCTCGAGGAGGCGGGTCGCATCCCGCGTCTGCCGGTATACCTCGACAGCCCGATGGGGATCGAGTCCACGGCGATCTACGAGCGTCACCCCGAGGAGCACGACCCCGCGACGATCCGGATCACCGCGGTGGGCAAGCGGCCGTTCGTGCCGGCGCGGTTTCATCTGTGCCCGACGGCTGACGAGTCAAAGAAGCTGAACGGGATCGATGGGCCGGGCGTCATCATCGCAGGCAGCGGCATGGCGACGGGGGGCCGCATTCTCCACCACCTCCGCCATCGACTTGCCGACGAGCGGACGACGGTGCTCTTCGTCGGATATCAGGCCGCCGGCACTCGAGGCCGACTGCTCCGCGACGGCGCCTCCCGGCTCAGAATCTTTGGCGAAGATGTTTCGGTGCGGGCGACCATCATGGCCACGGACGCTCTGTCCGCTCACGCGGATCAGGGAGAGATCATCCGTTGGCTACGCGGGTTCACTCGCCCGCCGGCGATGACCTATTGCGTTCACGGCGAGCCCGCGGCCGCCGCCGCCCTTCGGGCCGTGATCGAGCAGCATCTCGGCTGGCGATGTGCCGTCGCCGCCGACCTCCAGCAGATCGAGCTCTGAAGCTCGTATCCGGCGACTGCGGCGCGGCCTCGCCCGAAGGCTGGACGCCCAACCCCCAGTATGTTGTTGGCTTGACACGCCGGAGCCACAACCGATATGGTGCGTATATGACTGTCGTCGGCCTGGGCGCCGATCACGCCGGGTTTCCATTGAAGGAGGACCTGAAGGCCTGGCTGATCACCCGGGGCTACGATGTTGTCGACTTCGGGACGCAATCGGCCGATGCCGTCGACTACCCCGACTACGCGGCCGCCGTGGGGAGCGCGGTGACCGCCGGCAAGGCCGACTGCGGCGTCCTCGTGTGTGGAACCGGAATTGGCATGTCGATGGCGGCGAACAAGCTGTCCGGTATCCGCGCCGCGGCCTGCAGCGACGTCTACACCGCGCGGATGAGCCGCGAGCACAACGATGCGAACATCCTGGCGCTGGGGGCGCGGATCACTGGACGCGCCGCCGCGATCGAGATTCTCGAGACCTGGCTGGCGGCGACGTTCGCGGGCGGCCGGCATGCCCGGCGGGGGGACAAGATCGTCGCGCTCGATCGCGTGCGAGGTCAGGAGGCTTCCGATGCTCAGGCTCGCTGACGCCGATCCCGAGATCGCGAAGGCGCTGCGCGAGGAGGCGCAGCGGCAGCATCGGAACCTCGAGCTGATCGCCTCCGAGAACTTCGTGTCCGAAGCGGTGCTCGAGGCGGTGGGATCGGTGCTGACCAACAAGTACGCCGAGGGGTATCCCGGACGTCGCTACTATGGAGGCTGCGCGATCGTCGACGTCGTCGAAGATCTCGCCATCGCTCGAGCCAAGGAGCTATTCGGCGCGGACCACGTCAACGTACAGCCCCACTCCGGCGCCCAGGCCAACATGGCGGTCTACTTCACGCTCCTGAAGCCCGGCGACACCGTGCTCGGGCCCAACCTCTCGCACGGCGGACACCTGACGGCCGGGAGCCCCGTGAATTACTCCGGCAAGTTCTACTCGATCGTGGCCTACGGCGTGCGCAAGGACACGGAGCGGATCGACTTGGACCAGGTGCGCGACCTGGCGCGCCAGCACCGACCGAAGCTGATCATCGCCGGCGGCTCCGCCTTCCCGCGGGCGATCGACTTCGGGCCGTTCGGGGACATCGCGCGCGAGGTCGGCGCTGCTCTCATGGCCGACATCGCCCACCCAGCGGGTCTGGTCGCGGCGGGGCTTCACCCGTCCCCGCTGGGCGTTGCCGACTTCGTCACGACGACGACCCACAAGACGCTCCGCGGCCCACGCGGCGGGATGGTCATGTGCCGGTCGGAGCATGCGCAGGCGCTCGACAAGAGCGTCATGCCCGGAGTTCAGGGCGGTCCGCTGATGCACGTGATCGCCGGAAAGGCCGTGGCGTTTCGCGAGGCCTTGACGCCGGGATGGCGCGAGTACCAGACGCAGATCGTGAAGAACGCGGCGGCGCTCGCGGCGGCCCTGGTCGGGCGCGGCTACCGACTC
>QHSV01000053.1 GCA_003221655.1 Candidatus Rokuibacteriota bacterium | reverse complement strand
GCGGCGATTCCGACGACCGTGCACGGCGCCTTCGATCTCTTGCGAACGGGTCGCCCCGGGCCCATCGCGATCTCGATCCCGAACGACTTCCTGACCGCTCGATTAGAAACCTCGCCGCGAAGCGGTGGCGGCCACGGTCGCCGGCCACCATGCCACGTGGACGAGATCCGGGAGGCCGCAAGCCGGCTGGGCGGCGCATCGAAGCCGCTCGTCATCGCCGGCGGCGGCGTGATCGCGGCCGGGGCGGAGGGGGAACTGTCTCTCCTCGCTCGCCGGCTTGGTGCCCCGGTGATCACCTCGGTCATGGGCAGGGGAGCGATCAGCGAACTGGATCCGCTGTGGCATGGCGTCCTGCCCAACAGCCGCGCGACCGAAGCGATCATTAGGGCCGCGGACGTCATCCTTGCGGTCGGCTGCCGCTTCGCTCATCGGTCGACGCAGGGACTTCTGCTGAACCTGTCGTTCGATCCTTCCCAGACGCTCATCCATCTCGATCTCGACCCGACCGTGATCGGTCGCCTCTTCAAGCCGCAGCTCCCGATCGTCGGCGATGCCAAAGATGGACTGGCGCGAATCCTCCAGGAGCTGGGGCCAGGAACGGCCCGGACCGCCTGGGACCATCCGTGGCGGCAGGGGCTCTGCTCCGCGGCGAATTCCCGATACACCGCGCAGATCGCCGGGCTCATCGAGACGCTACGTGCGGTGCTGCCCGATGACGCGATCGTCGTGAATGACCAGACCGGGATCAACTACTGGATGGAGTGGCGCTTCCCGGTTCTGCTGCCGCGAACCTTCCTCTATCCCGTGGGCTCGGCGACGCTGGGCTACGGTGTGCCCGCGGCGATTGGCGCCAAGATCGCCCGACCTGATCGTCCGGTGATCTGCGTTGTTGGCGACGGCGGCTTCATGTATTCGGTCAATGAACTGGCGACAGCCGTGAAATACCGGCTGCCCGTCGTGTTCCTCGTCATGAACGACGACCGCTACGGCGCGATCAAGTGGCTCCAGCAGACGCTCTTCGAGGGGCGCTGGGGCGAAGCGGACCTGGCGAACCCCGACTTTCCCGCGCTCGCCCGAGCGTTCGGGGCACGCGGCGAGCGCGTGGCAGGCGTGGACTCGCTCGGTCCCGCGATCAAGACGGCGCTCGCCGCCGACGGCCCGACCGTCCTCGAGCTGCGGATGACGATCGACCCGCCATGGGAGCTCTGACGCCGAGAATCTGAACCCAGCGCCCCGAGTCATCTGCTATGCGGTCAGGGCGGCCCTCGCGCGTGTATCGAAATCTGGGCGCTGCCACGCGCACGCGCCGAGCGTACAATTCCAGAAGGAGGAACGGATGACGGCCGCACTCACGAAGCGCCGATTCACCGTTGACGAGTATCATCGGTTGGCCGAGGTCGGCATCCTCACGGAGACAGACCGCGTCGAGCTGATCGACGGGGAGATCGTGGAGATGACGCCAGTCGGCAGTCGGCACGCTTCAGTCGTCAAACGGCTCAACGCTCTCCTCACGGGCCGTCTGGGGGCGCGAGCGATCGTCAGCGTCCAGGACCCCATCCAGCTCTCGAAGGAGTCCGAGCCTCAGCCCGATGTGGTTCTCCTCCGGCCAACGCCGGACTTCTACGCCGGCAGCCATCCAGAGCCTGTGGACACCTTGCTGCTGATCGAGGTGGCCGACACCTCGCTCTCGTACGACCGCGGCGTGAAGCTCCCCCGCTACGCCGCGGCACGCGTGATCGAGGTATGGATCGTGGACCTCGCCGGAGACGCGGTTGAGGTGTACCGGACGCCCGTGCCCGACGGCTACCGCGACGTCGTGAGGGTCCCGCGCGGCGGCTCGCTGAGCCCGGTCACCTTCGCCGACCTCACGCTCGGCGTCGACGAGATCCTCGGCCCCCGCTGACCTCGAGGAGGAACGCGATGGCGGTCGCGCTCACGACGCGTCGTTTCACCGTGGAGGAGTATCACAGGATGGCCGAAGTCGGCATCCTGACGGACGAGGATCGGGTCGAGCTGATCGACGGGGAGATCGTGGAGATGACGCCGATCGGGGCCCGGCACGGCTGGTGCGTCATGTTCCTGACCGAGTTCTTCGTGAAGAATCTGGCCGACCGGGCGCTCGTGTCCCCCCAAGGCCCGCTCCGCCTCGGAAGAAACACCCAGCTCCAGCCGGACCTCGCGCTGCTTCGCCCACCCCGAGACGCGTACCGCAAGACCGTCCCGGCTTCCGCGGACGTCCTGCTGGTCATCGAAGTGGCCGACACGTCGCTCGAGCGTGATCGCGCGATCAAGCTGCCGCGGTACGCCGCACTGGACAGTCGCGAAGTGTGGATCGTTGACGTCGAAGGTCAAGCCGTCGAGGTCTACCGGGCGCCGAGCCCTTCCGGCTATCGCAACGCGCAGCGAGTCGCACTCGACAGCGTCGTGAGCCCAGCAGCGTTCCCCGACCTCCGCGTGTCGGTCGCCGAACTCCTCGGCTGACGCCGGACCGCTACTTGCCGTGGAACAGGTTGAGCGCGGAGCCCTTCCTGAACCACTCGAGCTGGGACGCGCTAAAAGAATGCGACAGCCGTAGCGTCTCGGTCGTCCCGTCGGCGTGCTTGACGAGGCACTCCACGGGCTTGCCGGGCGCCATGGCCGCGAGACCGATGAGACTCAGCCGGTCGTCTTCGCGGATGCGGTCGTAGTCCGCGGGGTTCTGGAACGTGAGCGCCAGGAGCCCCTGCTTCTTCAAGTTGGACTCGTGGATCCGCGCGAAGCTGCGCACGATCACGGCCGCGCCGCCCAGCAGGCGCGGACTGAGGGCGGCGTGCTCGCGGCTCGAGCCTTCCCCGTAGTTCGCGTCGCCGATGACGACCCATTTGACACCCTTGGACTTGTAGTACCGGGCGATCTTGGAGATGACCTGTCCCGTCTCTCCCGTGAGGACATTCTTGCCCTTGCCCGCCTCGCCTGTATACGCGTTGGTCGCGCCCATGAACATGTTGTCGCTGAACTTGTCGAGGTGTCCGCGGTAGCGCAGCCAGGAGCCGGCCGGCGAGATGTGGTCGGTCGTGGTCTTACCTTTGGCCTTCAGCAGCACCGGCATGTCTCTGAAGTCCTGACCGTCCCAGGGAGGCCACGGCTCCATCAGCTGCAGCCGCTCGCTGCGAGGATCGACCTGCAGCGCGATGGAGCTGCCGTCTTCGGGAGGCGCGACATAGACGGGGCGGCCGCGGTCGAAGTTCTTCGCCGGCACCTCGGGCGCCGACTTCGGCGGCGCCAGCTTGAACGCCTTGCCGTCCGCGCCGGTGAGCGAGTCGGTGAGCGGGTTGAACGACAGTCTCCCCGCCAGGGCAAAGGCGGTCACGATCTCGGGACTGCCGATGAAGTTCATGGTCGTCGGCTGGCCGTCGTTGCGGCGCGGGAAGTTGCGGTTGTACGAGGTCACGATAGTATTCGGCACCGCCGCCTCTTCGTTGGCTCTGCGCCACTGACCGATGCACGGGCCGCAGGCGTTCGCCAGGACGACGCCGTTGATGTCCTTGAGGGACTGCATCTGTCCGTCGCGCTCGATCGTGGCGCGCACCTGCTCCGAGCCCGGTGTGACCAGGAAGGGCACCGAGGACTTGAGGCCGTGCGCTTTCGCCTGCTCGGCGACGTCCGCCGCTCGGCTCATGTCCTCGTACGAGGAGTTGGTGCAGCTGCCGATGAGGGTCGTGGAGATCTTATCGAGGAATGCGTGCTTCGAATCAGCGACCTCGGCGGCGAGTTTGCCGATGGGGCGCGCCCGGTCGGGGGAGTGGGGCCCGACCACGTACGGCTCCAGCGTCGACAGGTCGAGCTTCACCACACGCTCGTAGTACTTCTCGGGGTTCGCCTCGGCCTCCTTGTCCGGCGCCAGGAGGTGCGGATAGCGCTCGGCCAGCGGCACAAGATCGCCCCGGCCGGTCGCTCTCAGATACATCGCCATCCGATCGTCGGACGGGAACATGGAGGTGGTGGCGCCGAGCTCGGCGCCCATGTTGGTGATCGTAGCCTTGCCGGTCGCGCTGATGGTCCTGGCGCCCGGGCCGATGTATTCCACGATTGCGTTGGTGCCACCGGCCACGGTCAGCTGGCCGGCGACGTAGAGGATCACGTCCTTGGGGGCCGTCCATCCGCTCAGCTTGCCGGTCAGGTAGACCGCGATGTGCCGGGGATAGAGCACTTCCCAGGGCAGCCCCGCCATGACCTCGACAGCGTCGGCCCCGCCGACGCCCACGGCGCACGCCCCGAGGCCGCCGGCGTTGGGAGTGTGGGAGTCGGTCCCGATGATCAGTGCACCCGGGAAGGCGTATTGCTCCAGCACCACCTGGTGAATGATCCCGGCGCCCGGCCCCCAGAAGCC
>QHSV01000052.1 GCA_003221655.1 Candidatus Rokuibacteriota bacterium | reverse complement strand
GTGGAGTACCGCACCGTGCTCCAGGCCTGGGGCGCCCTCCGCGAGCGTCGCGTGCTCGGGCGGGACGAGCACGGCCGCTATCGGATCCGCCCGTCGTAGGCGCCCGGGGCCGTTACTTCGAAAAACCGGGATCTCCGTCAACATGTGCGGCCCGGTGCGCAAGCCGCCATCCCGTGTGTGGTCTTGCGCCATTGGTCGTGATACACCCCCGAGATGATCGGACGCGGTGCAGCCTCAGCAACACCCTGGTGCGTCACGAGCACCAGGGTTCGTGTCAGGGCTGAATCCGATGTCATCTCATCAAACAGAATTCCAGATTGGTAGTGACGGCTGGTGAATCGCCCGGTACGCTCGTGCAGTCGTTGTGTCGCCCACTCGAGAATCTCCGTTCTCGACTGAAGTCGGACCGAGGCGGTGGTCTTGCCGGGGACGAAG
>QHSV01000051.1 GCA_003221655.1 Candidatus Rokuibacteriota bacterium | reverse complement strand
AGCTTGGTAGCGCTCGGGTGCTGTGCCCGCCAGCGCTTCATCCCGGTTGGACGGGATGTCGAGATATGGCGGAGGCACAGAGAACTGCTCTGCGCTCAGGTCGTAGGCCGTCCCAGCCACGCGGTTATAGAAGTGCCAGTCGCCCTCGACCGGTGTCTTGAGAATCTCCCCACCGAAGCGGTCGTAGAAAACGAGGGCGGTCACGTTGCACTGGCCGCGCGCGGGATTCTCGGGCAACCATAGCGAACTGGTCTCCACGGACCAACAACGACGAAGTACCCAGCGGAACTCGTTCACGTCTGCTTCAGTCATTTCGACACCTGCTCGTTGTGACTTGTCCCTGCCGCGTCAATCCATCCGCCCAACGCTGCGGTCAGCGTCATCGTCCTGGTTGCCACTCGTAGAGGATGTCCGCACACTGCTCTTCGTTGCCGGATCCGTCTCCGAAGGCGATCGCTCGGAATCCCCGGCGTTCATAAAAATACCGGGCCGGCTGGTTGCACTGAAAAGTGTACAGGCGAATGGGCGGCAGGAGTTCGCGCCGCGCGAGGTCCAACAACCGTGTGCCAATGCCGCGCCCCACCCAAGCAGGAAGCAGGTAAAGCTGATCGATCCAGCTGCAGTCGGTACCTTTCGACACAGCCAAAAGCCCAACCACCAGACCATCGATGACGGCGACCGTGGTCTGTCCCGCGGGAATCAGATGCCGGCGGATCCACTCGCGAACGGCTTCATCGGAGTGGACCAGCGGCGCACACGCCACAAGTTCCTTACGAGAGCGGAGATAGACATCCGCCACGGGGTCGGCGTCATCCAGCGTGGCCGCCCGAAAGTCGAGGATCACCGCTCGTACCACGCTCTACGTGGGGACCTCGCCTCCCCGAGGGCCGTAGAAGACCACCCACACGGCGAGGTCCTCGCTGAAGTCCTCGAAGCGATGCTCGGTCCCGGCGGCCACGAACAGAAGGTCGCCTGACTCGCCCCGGCCGCGGATGACGACGTAGACCTCGTCCTGTGCATGCGGCGTCTGTTGGTTCGGGGGCGTTGGGAGGGAGAGCTTCACGTCGAGAGTGCCGCGTTGCAGAACACTGACGGAGTGCTCGCCGGCGGGACCAGGGATGTGCGCTTGAGCTTGCGCAAGGCGGATCACGCAGCTCCGGTCTGGCTTGCTCATGCTTCACTCCTCGTGTGGTCCAACTCTCAGGCTGACCTGCTTAACGAAGATACTTCGCCGGCCAGCCGTCCACCGTCGAGGCGACCAACTCGATCATGTTACCGTCCGGATCTTCGAAGTACAGATATCGGTCCTGGTCTTCCTTGTGAGTCAAGGGGCCTTTGAGAACCTTGACGCCTTTGGAGTGAAGATATTCGGCTGCCCGGTCTACCTCTTCGGGCGCGCGGAGCCGTAAGGCCATGTGATTCATCCCAGCGCGTCGCCTTCGGTCCTCAGGGGCGGGGTTGGCCACCTTGAAGAGGGC
>QHSV01000050.1 GCA_003221655.1 Candidatus Rokuibacteriota bacterium | reverse complement strand
ATCAGAGAATCCAGTCGCGCGCTCCTCGAACCACTCGGGAACGCCGCGGCCTTCGGCTGGCGGTTCAAGCTGGTACACCAGATTGTCTTGGAGCACGTCGACGGCATCGGGGGCACGGATGCACCAAGTCATCAAGGCGGGCAAATAATAGCGCCATGCCGCGGCGGTCAGAAGCGCCGTCTCACGGCCAGCCAGAATGTCCTCAAGGGAGATGTCCATCCAGCGCTTGCCTCATTGAACAGCGCCTCTGGTCCGGGCTGTGGCGTTTCAGAAAAGGCACGGCCTAATGAGGTGGATGATGTCGTCCTCGTCGCGCATGGGCGGTCAGCCGACGCCCCCTGTGGTCACCTGTTCAGCATACGCTTTCAGGTCTCGCTGCTTATTGGTCACGAAGTCGCGCATGTGCCTTGCGAGGAAACGCTTGTCGGCGATGAAAGTGCTTCCTCTTTACCGAGGGAGGTTGCCGTTGATCTGGAGCGCCATAGTTTGCTAGGAGGATAGTGCGCGGTCGGGGCGCGAGCAAGAGTCACCGAACCGATACGGTGGGAGGGGAGGATCATTCGCATGGCACACGCAAAGACAACGGTCCGCGGCAGAGCGCCGCTCGCGCGGGATAGTCAGCAGTGGATGCTGGACTATCTGATCCAGGAGACCGGCAAGGTCTTCCACTTCCAGGGCGAAGGTCGGGGGCGCCTGCCGAAAAGCGTGCGCAACCACGACATGATCAGCAAGCACCTCGGCTTGCAAGCGCGACGACTGGAAGCGATGGCGAAGGCCGAGGCGGCGGCCGGCCATCCGGAGACTGCGCTGGACTTCTACTTCCAGGCCACCGTCCAGTACGCCGGCGCCCAGCACGTCATCTTCGAGAACAACGACGAGAAGCGCTACCTGTATGCGGGCGTGCGCCGCTGCTACGAGCAGGTGATCGCCCTGGCGCCCTACCGCATCGAGCACATCGACATTCCCTGGAACGGGACGCAGGTCTCCGGCAACCTGCATCTCTGCCCCGGTCGGGTCGCAGCCCCGTTGGTCTTCTACATCCCGGGCTGTGACACCCTCAAGGAAGCCTGGCCGCATCCGTTCTTCAACGCCGCCCATCAGCGGGGGATGCACGTGTTCTCGTTCGACGGTCCGGGGCACGCCGAGAGCAACCTCCGGGGCATTCGCCTGACCGCGGACAACTTCGAGAACGCGGGCAGCGCGGCGCTGGACTACCTCGTGCGGCGTCCAGAGATCGATGCCGAGCGGATCGGCGTCTACAGCATCAGCCTGGGGTCCTTCTGGGGACTGCGGTTCGCGGCCCGGGACCGGCGTATTCGCGCGATCGCGGCGCCCGCCGCATCGTGCGCGGAGAAGTACTTCCTCATGGATCTGGAGTCGCCCCGCTGGAAGCAGCTGTTCGCGTACCTCACCCAGTCGAAAACCGAAGCCGAGCTGGACGCCGTGATGGGCGCGATGACGCTCGAAGGCTACATGGACAAGATCGCCTGCCCCGCGCTGCTGGCGGTCGGGGAATACGACCCGCGTGGCCCGCTCGAGGAGGTGTACCGGGTGTTCGACCAACAGCGCCGGGCCCAATAGCGCGACGGCAACGCTCAAGCGGAAGTGGTATGAGTCGTAGGAGACTGCGCAGGGGCACGAGCGCTCGCGCAAGGAAGGGGTCATCATGATTGGTCGAATCGAGCAAATCGCTCCGGAGCTGGAAAAGATCATCGCCACGTCAGAACCCATCCAAGAGCTGGCCGAGGGATTCGGGGGGCCCCAGGGGCCGGCCGAAGGGCCACTCTGGTGGACGGAAGGCCGCTACCTGCTGTTCAGCGACATCCACAACAACAGGCGCATGAAGTACGTCCCCGCCCAGGGCGTGTCGGTGTTCCTGGAGCCGACGAACCGGGCCAACGGGTTGACCCGGGATCTCCAGGGTAGGTTGATCGCCTGCGAGCATGACAGTCGGCGGGTCACGCGGCAGGAGCTCGACGGCAGCCTCACCGTCATCGCGAACAGCTTCCACGGGCGGCGGCTCAATCGTCCCAACGACGTCGTGGTCAAGTCCGACGGCTGCATCTACTTCACCGACCCGTGGACCAGCCCCCTGGCTCCCGAGCAGTGGGATCTGACCTTTGCCGGCGTGTACCGCGTCACCCCCGACCTGGGCACGATGAGCCTGCTCATCGCCGACTTCGTGCTGCCCAACGGCCTCGCCTTCTCGCCGGATGAAACGGTGCTCTACATCAACGACACTCGGCGCCGACACATCCGGGCCTTCGACCTGTTGCCCAACGGCACGCTCGCGAAGCAGACGGATCGGATCTTCGCCGAGCTCGGGGGCGACGAGCCCGGCGTTCCCGACGGCATGAAGGTCGATGTGGAAGGCAACGTCTACTGCGGCGGAGCGGGAGGCATCTGGGTCATGGATCGGCAGGGCAAGAAGCTCGGCCGCATCGTCCACGGGGCTCCGGCCACTACCAACATCGCCTTCGGCGGCGATGACTGGAAAACGCTGTACTTCACCAGCCGGAACCATCTGGGCGCCGTCAACGTGAAGATTCCCG
>QHSV01000049.1 GCA_003221655.1 Candidatus Rokuibacteriota bacterium | reverse complement strand
CTGTGCCGAAGATCACACTGCTGCCGTTCTTGCTGATCATCCTCGGGGTCGGCGAGCCGGCCTTCGTGTTGACAGGGGCGACGTCGGCGTTCTTCCAGATCGTCATCAGCACGCTCGGCGGTGTGGAGACGATGGATCCGCGACTCCTGGAGGTCGGGCGCAACTACGGCGCTCGCGGCGCGCGGCTCTTCTGGAAGGTGATCCTTCCGGCCGCGCTCCCGATGATCTTCACAGGGCTGCGGCTCGGGCTGGGCCTCGCGCTCGTCGCGCTCGTCGCCGTCGAGTTCATCGCGGCGAAATCGGGTCTCGGCCATCTCGTTTACCGCCACTGGCAGATGCTGAGCACGCCGGAGATGTACGCGGCGTTCGCGCTCGTCGGGGCGCTCGGCCTTCTGCTCACGCGGGGTCTGCGCGCGGTCCAGGCCCGCGTGCTCACCTGGCAGGAAGAGATCGGCCGACTCTAGGTCGTTGTCAGAGCAGCGTGCACGCTTCGTCGAACTCGAGCCTCGGCAGGCGCTGGAGCACCTTGGTCGGATCGCCGTGGCCCACGTTGCACAGGAAGTTCGACTTGACCCGGCCGTCGGGGAAGAACTCCGCGTCCACCTTCGCGTTGTCGAACCCCGACATGCCGCCGACGTCGAGCCCGATCGCGCGCGCCGCGATCATGAAATACGCACCCTGGAGCGTGCCGTTGCGGAACGCCACCGTCTCGGCGAGCTGCTTGCTGGCCTCGTATGGATTCTTCATTTCCGGCCGGTGCGGGAAGAGCTTCGGGAGCAGCGCGTAGAAGCGCGTGTCGTAGCCGATGATCGCGGTGACCGGCGCGGCCTTCGTCTTGTCGACGTTGCCCGAGCTCAGCGCCGGCAGCAGCCGCGCCTTCGCCGCTGGCGTCCGGACGAAGAGGATCCGAGCCGGGCAAGAATTCGCGCTCGTCGGACCGTACCGCATGATTTTGTAGATGGCCCGCAGCTGATCGTCAGTGACGGGCGTGGGGAGCCAGCCGTTCTGGGTCCGGGCCTTGCGAAAGATCAGATCGAGCGCGGCATCGTCGAGCGTCGGGCGCACCTGGCTCCTCCTTTGGGAGAAGGGGGCTCCGCCCCCCTCTCGACTCCCCTGCGAACGCGTGCGGCGTGAGGGCGCCCCTTCCCGACTCCCCCGGGAGAGGGGGGCTCCCCCGGTCGTCAGTTGGTCTTCGCGTCCTGGATCGCCCGCCACACGCGGTCGGCGGTGGCGGGCATGTCGAGCTGCCGGACGCCGACCGGTGCGAGCGCGTCGATGACCGCGTTCATGACGACCGGGAGGGCCCCCACGGTCCCGGCCTCGCCCGCGCCCTTGGCGCCCATCGGATTGAGCTTTGTCGGCACCGGACTGCTCTCGATGTGCATGTCCGGAAGCGTGTCGCCGCGCGGTATCGCGTAGTCCATGAACGACGCGGTCAGGAGCTGACCGGACTCCCGGTCGTAGACGACCTGCTCCATGAGCGCCTGGCCCACGCCCTGCGCCACGCCGCCGTGGATCTGGCCCTTGAGGGTCACCGGATTGATGACGGTGCCCACGTCGTCGACGATCACGTAGCTCACGATCTCGACGGCGCCGGTGTCCGGATCGATCTCCACCTCGCATACGTGGCAGCCGTTGGGCCACGTGGCCTGCTTGGGCGAGAAGGTCCCGGTCTCGTAGAGCCCGGGCTCGACGCCCGGCGGCAGCTGATTGGGCTGGAACGCGGCGCGCGCGACCTCCTTGAGGACAACGGCGCGGTCCGTGCCCACCACGCCGAACTTACCGTCGACGAACGTGATGTCCGCTTCGGCCGCCTCCAGCAGGCGCGCCGCGATCTTCTTGCCCTTGGCGATGACCTTGTCGGCGGCCGTCCAGAGCGCGGTACCGCCGATGACCGTCGAGCGGGAGCCCATGGTCCCCATGCCGAACGCGACGCGGTCGGTATCTCCATCGACGTAGAGGACGTCGGCGGGATCGAGACCCAGCCGCTCGTTGAGAATCTGCTTGAACGTGGTCTCGTGCCCTTGGCCCTGGTTCTTGCTGCCCATCAGGACGGTCGCGCTCCCGCTGGGCGCGAACCGGATCTCGGCGAACTCGGGCTGCGCGCCGGCCGCCTGCTCGATCGCGTTGACGAGGCCGAGGCCACGCAGCTTGCCGCGGCGCCGCGCCTCCTCGCGCCTGACGGCGAACGAGGCGACGTCGCCCAGCTTGAGCGCCTTCTCCATGCTGGTCGGAAAATCACCGCAGTCGTAGGTCGCGCCGAGCGGGTTCCTGTACGGCATGGCGGAGGCCGGGATGAGATTCTTCCGTCGCAGCTCCACCGGATCGACACCGAGCTCGCGGGCGGTGTCGTCGATCAGCCGCTCGAGGACGTAGGTCGCCTCCGGCCGCCCAGCCCCGCGGTACGGCGCCGTCGAGTTCGTGTTGGTCATGACGCTCGTCACGTGCACGTAGGCGGTCGGAAACGCGTAGACTCCGACCAGCGTCACCACGTTGCTGAAGGTGGCGAGCAGATTTCGGTCCGAGGAGACATACGCGCCGACGTTCGCCAGGGTGTGGACGCGCATGGCGAGAAAGCGGCCGTCGGCATCGAGGGCGAGCTCCGCATCGCTCACGTTGTCCCGCGCGTGCTCGTCCGCGAGGATCGCCTCGCGGCGCTCGCACGTCCACTTGACGGGCCGGCGGAGCTTGCGGGCCGCCCACAACACGAGCCGGTGCTCGGGATACTGCCAGCCCTTGGTACCGAAGCCGCCGCCAACGTCCCCCGCGACGACGCGGATCCGGTGCTCCGGGACCTTGAAGACGTTACTGGCCAACGCGTTCCTCACGCGGTGGGGGTACTGGACGTCCGCGTAGAGCGTGTAGCGGTCCTCGTTGGGGTCGTAGACGCCGAGTGAGCCTCGGGGCTCCATGTACTGCGCGTGAACCCGCGTGATGACGTAGCGCCGCCGGACGACACGATGGGCCCGCGCGAAGGCCGCCTCGGTCGCGGCCTTGTCGCCACGTATCGCACACGGTCCTGGGTGAGGCCGAGATGAGGGCGCGCGAACATCGGCGAGCCATCGGGACGCTTGCGCTTCAGCGTCATGACCATCGTCCCGAGGCCGTCCTTGGCGAGATCGGCGCCCGTGAAGACGGCAACGACTCCGGGCGCCCGCTGGGCCGCCGAGATGTCGAAGGCGAGGAGCCGCGCGTGCGCGTGCGGCGAGCGCACGATGACCGCGTAGGTCTGGTCGGGAACGTTCACGTCGTCGAGATACCTACCCCCGCCCCGCAAGAGGCGGACGTCCTCGACCCGCTTGATTCCCTGTCCGATTCCGAACTGCCCCATCAGCACGTACCTCCTTCGATCACTCAGGCAGCAGCCGGGTGCCGGGGGCCGCGAATTCTTTCGGCCACACCACGACCCACTTGCCGCCCTGCGCCTGCTTCACCTTCGAGAGATCGTCGCCGTAGTTGTTCGGACCGTCGAAGCGGAGCCGGCCGACGATCGTGGGGACCTGGCTCTTGCGGAGCCACTGCGCCATCGCCTTGTCGTCAAGGCTCTTCGTCGCGGTGACGGCCGCCTCGAGCAGCTGCCACGCCGCGTACGAGAGGGCGGCCTGAGTGTCGACGTTCGTGTAGGGCACGCCGGCCTTCGTCGCCCGCTCATGGTAGGCGCCGACGAAGCGCATGGCGGCGGGATTGTTCGTGAACGGAGGATGCTCCTCGAAAAACGTGAGGGAGAGGGCGAGCTTGGCCTCCGGCGCCACGACCAGGGGACCAGGCGCCGGGAAGAGGTGGAAGTGCCGGGGGGGCGAATAATCGAGCCGCTTGAGCTCCTCCAGGACCAGGTTGCCGTCGACGCCCAGCGCACCGACCCAGAGGAGGTCCGGCTTGGCGTCTTTGATTCTCGCGGCGATCGGACCGAAGTCGCGCGTTCCGAACTCGTATTCAAGATAGAGGACCACCTTCAGCCCCCGCTGGGTCGCGACGTCGCGCGCCCCCGAAGACTGGAACTGGGCCGACGGAAACTTGCTGGTGATGATGGCGACGGACTTCGGGGGATTGCCGGTCGCCGCGACCGCGTCGAAGACCACACCCGGCACTGTGCGGTTCGGCTCGGGTCCGAAGGCGGCCGTCGGGAAGTGCATCTCGTACTTTGCAAGATGCGGCATGCCGAAGCTGTGGTGGATCAGGATCTTCTGGTAGCGCTGCGCCACGCCCATCGCGGCGATGATCGCGCCGGTCGCATAGGGGCCCATGAGCAGGTCGACCTTGTCCACGGTGATGAGCCTCTCGTAGAGGCTGCGGGTGACCTCGGGCTTGGACTGGTCGTCCAACAGCACCCACTCGACGGGACGACCGAGCAGGCCGTGGCCCCGGTTCAGCTCCTCGACGTAGATCTCGCCGGTGATCTTGTGCAAGAGCGCGGTCGCGGCGAGCGGTCCCGTCAGGGCGAGCGTGCCGCCGATCCGGATCGGCGGGCCGGAGGGCGCCGCGACCGCCGTCGCGGTGATTGCGAAGACGACGAGGATCGCCCCAAGCGCGCTCGAGCGACAGGGAATTACCCGCGAGAAGATCATCCGTCTCCTCCGTGGCGTGGATATCGCACGGAGCCTACCCGCGGGTGAGGGGAGAGTCAAGGCTGACGGCAACGTCCGTGGCCCGAAACTTCGACTTCTCGCCGAGTTGCCGTGCAGGGTCCGTCAGAACCTTGACGACGCGATCGACGACACGACTACTGCGCCTGACGCGACCTCAGGGCCTCCAGCTCGGAGCGCAGTCGGCCGACCTCCACGGGCTTCTCGAGCACGGCCAGCACTCCGTCCTCGCGGAGGTAACGCGGCACGTCATCCTCGAAGCTCGAGATCACGATCCCGCATGTGGAGGGGTGCTTTCGTCGCGCGAAGGAGAGAAGGTCGACGACGATCATTGCCTCGTGGCGGTCGAGGCGAACGTCGTCGTCCAGCAACAGCAGGTCGTAGGCCTGGAGGGCAACCCGCGCGAATCCCGCCCAAATGTCCCCGGCGACGCTGACGGTGTGCCCGTCGGAGGACAGGATCGACCGCAAGCCCTCTCGTGCATGACCCTCTCGCTCGACTACGAGAATTCGCAACGACATCGCTACGCCAGGAGACAGCAACCCTCGTGCCGTGTCCGGGGCCGGGCGAGCAGCGAGAGCTAAGTGCCCGAAACCTCACCGCACCGGACTGAAGGGGAAAGGCCAGAGCTGAGAAACCATGTAAGACTTGCTGGTAGTTCTTACTTCGACGTAGCCGCGAGGTCATCGGTGAGCGCCCGGGCCTTGCTCGCCAGGTTTGCCGCCCTCGGGTAGTCGCGCTGCCCCAGGGCCGTCCGCGCCTGCTCGAGGAAGTTCTTCGCCGTCTGGAGCGCTTCTCTCTGCGGCGGCTTCAGCGGACGCCCTTCGAGCTCCGCGACGAGCCGCGCGACATCACCGATGCTCTTCCGGGCACCTTCCGCGAGCCGTTGCTCTTCCTCGGGTGACAGCTCGGGACGAAGCGGGGGTTGCGGGGAGGTGCCCGCCGGCCGCGGGGGCGAGGGCCCCGGAGGGGGTGTGGCTGTCCCTGGCGCTGCCGGAGACTTCTGGAAGGTGGCTTCGGTCCCGGTGCCGCATCCGTACAGGGCCATCAGGGCCACCGCGAGGAGAGCGCGCCTTGTCACATTCCGGCTCGTCCTGACGACGCCACCGGGAGCGTCACGATCATCACTGTGCCCCGACCAACCGCCGATTCGACGTCGATCCGCCCGTCGTGCATCTGCACGATCCGGTAGACCATCGAGAGCCCGATGCCCGAACCCTGCGGCTTCGTCGTGTAGTAGAGCCGGAAGATCCGGTCGACATCTTCGGGCGGGATGCCGACACCCTCGTCGCTCACGCGTACGTCGATCGCCCCGTCACCGGCCCGACACGCCGCCAGGGTCACGGTTCCACCGTTTGGTAACGCCTGAATAGCATTAGTCACGAGATTCGTGCACGCCTGCTGGAGGAGCTCGACGTCCCCGGCGACCGGTGGCAGCTCCGGCGCCACGTCCAGCGCGATGCGCGTCCCGGCGCGCGCCGCCTCGGGCGCCATGAGCCGTGCGACCTCCCCGAGCAACGCGCTCACGTCTACAGGCCCGAGGTGGAGCTCCTGCGGCCGCACGAACTTGAGGAACCCTTGCACGACCCGGTCCAGCCGCTGGATCTCATTCGCGATCACATCGAGACTCTCGCAAGCCGCCGGCTGCGCGCCGTCGAGGCGCGTCTTGAGAAGCTCAAGGTGGATGCGCATCGCGTTGAGCGGGTTCTTGACTTCGTGCGCCACTCCGGAGGTGAGCCGGCCGAGGGCCGCGAGCTTCTGCGAGTACGTCACCAGCGACTGCACGGCCCGGACCGGGTCGAGGTTCCTGAGAGCGAGAACACCGCCGCCGGCCTGGTCGCCGTCGGGAATACGGTAGCTCGACACGGCCAGCTCCCGCGACTGCCCGTCGGGATCCGCCACTTTCACAGGCGCGTTACGACGCTCGATTGCATCGTCGAACAGCTCGGTGACAAAGGGCGCCAGGGGGTGGTCAGCGGCCCCAAGCGGCTGGGGCGTCGCGCCGACCGTCGAGCCCAGCGATTTCCCGAGCAGCGCCTCCGCCGCCTGGTTGCAGAACACCACCTGTCGGTTCGCGTTCAGCACGATGACGGCGTCCTCCAGACTGTCGAGGATCCCCTCCATCTGCGTGGTCTCGCTCTGCCAGTGCTGATGGTCCGCGTGGATCCGCTCACCTAGCTGGTTGACCCGTGCGGCGAGCTCTCCCAGCTCGTCGTCGCGGGTCAGGTCCACCGCGCCGGACTGACGTCGGGCCAGGCGCTCCATCCTCTGCGCGATATTCCTGAGCGACCGCAGGAACATGTGACCTGCGCCCAGCCCCACGACGGCGACGAGGCCCAGGGCGACAACGGCGAGCACGAGGCTGTGGAGCGCCGCCTGAGCCAGCTCTTGCCGGAGGAGGCTCGTGGATACTCCGACGCGCACGGTCCCGAAGGGGCGCTCGCCCATGCGCATCGGAACTTGCGCCTCGTAGACGCCCGACCCTCGCAGAAGGGAGACGACGGTCTGCAGCGTCCACCAGTCCTTCACGCGCTCCAGACTCTCCCGCGGCGGGAGGACCTCGCCCTCGAGACTCGGATCGCTGTGGGCGAGGACGCGACCTGACGGATCGACGATGGCGGCATAGACGACGGTGTGCGAGTAACCGACCATCCCTTCGAGCATGGCGCGGATCCCGGGGTCGCCCCGGAGGGACGTCGGTGAGGAGAGTGCCGAGGCCGCAACGACCCGCGAGCTCTGGTGATAGAGCTGCCGTGCCAGGAGCTCTCCCTCTTCCGCTGCGGCGCGGAGGGCGATCCGGGCCACGCTCGCCAGATGGGCGACGGTCGATGCAGCGACCACGAACAGGACCACGGCGCCGAGCGCGATGACCTGCCGGGCGCG
>QHSV01000123.1 GCA_003221655.1 Candidatus Rokuibacteriota bacterium | reverse complement strand
ACGCCTTCACCGCCTCCGTGATCGGGTACATGAGGTTTCCGCGTCCGCGCGCCTCATCGGCGAGTCGGCCGAGCGCCGTCGCGACGGCGCCGTCGTCGCGATCGCGGCGGATCCGCGCGAGCTTCGCCACCTGCGCCTCGGTCGCCCGCGGATCGAACGAATAGAGCTCGACGTCCCGGTCGGCCTCGACGGGCTGGTCGCCGACGTGACAGTTGACCGCGACCTTCGGGATGTCGCCGGAGACCATCCGCTGCTCGAACAGGTATGCTTGGCGGGCCACCTCGGCCTGGATGGCGCCGCTCCTGACCGCCTCGACGATGCCGCCCATACGCTCGACGTGGGCCAGCTCCTCCAGGATCCTGTTCTCCATCGCGCTGGTGAGCGCCTCCACATAGTACGAGCCGGCGAGCGGGTCCACCGTGTCCGCCGCGCCCGACTCCTCGGCGCAGATCTGCATGGTGCGTAGTGCGATGAGCTGAGCCTTGGGGGACGGGATCGTGTACGCCTCGTCATAGGTCGGCAGCGCCATCGTCTGGGCGCCCGCGAGGGCGGCGGCGAGGGCGATGTAGGCGCCGCGCACGATGTTGTTCTCGGGCTCCTGGACGGCGAACGCCGAGCCCCCGCCGCCGATGAGGCTCCGGAACATCCACGACCTCGGATTCGTCGCCCTGAAGCGTTCGCGCAGCATGCGCGCGTAGAGACGCCGGCCGGCGCGGAACTTCGCGACCTCCTCGAAGATCTTCCCCCACGCGGTGAAGTTGAACGAGATCCGCGGCGCGAAGTCGTCCACCGCCATCCCGCGCGCGAGCATCAGCTCGACGTACGCCGCCGCGATCGCCAGACCGTACGCCATCTCCTGGGCTGTGGTGCAGCCGGCCTCGCGGATGTGGTAGCCGCACACCGACACCGGGTTGGAGCGCGGGTAATGCCGCGCCGAGAACTCGATGAGATCGCCCACGAGCCGCAGCGAGGGATCGACCGGATAGATCCAGGTGCCGCGCGCGATGAACTCCTTCAGGATGTCGTTCTGGGGCGTGGTGACGACGCGCTCGGCCGCCGCGCCCTGCTTCGCGGCGACGGCGTAGTACATGGCGGTGATCGGCGCCGCCATCCCGTTGATCGTGAGCGACACGCTGACGCGGTCGAGCGGGATACCGGCGAACGCCTCCTCCATGTCGGCGAGCGTGTCGACGGCCATGCCGACGCGGCCGACCTCAGCTTCGGCCTTCGGATCGTCGGAGTCGAGCCCCAGTTGGGTCGGCAGGTCGAAGGCGACGTTCAGCGCGTCCTGGCCGTGGGCCATGAGGTACTTGAAGCGCGCGTTGGTTTCCGAGGGCGTGCCGAAGCCGACGTACTGGCGCATCGTCCAGAGCCGCTCGCGGTACATGTGCTTGTGGATGCCGCGGGTGTACGGGTACTCGCCGGGCCGGCCGATGTCGCGCTCGAAATCGACGCCCGCCAGATCTTCGGGCCCGTAGGCCGGCTCGATGGAGAAGCCCGCGTGCGCCCTCAGCTCTTTCATTCCTCGCCTCCCTACCGCTCGAGAAACGGTGCCAGTCGCTTCAGAGCTTCGGGCGCCCGCTCCTCCGGCGGGGCATGGCCGCAGTCCGGCAGCTCGACCACCTCGGCGCGCTCGAAGACTCCGCGCCAGCGTGGAAGGTAGCGCCCGAAGGCGGGGTCTTTCATCCCCCAGATCAAGAGCGCCGGGATCCGTGCGATCCGGTCGCGCTGCTGCCACAGCCCGTCGTACCAGGCGCTCGAGCCCAGCACCTCGCGCGCGTAGACCCAGGTCGCGTAGCCGTCGAGCGCCTTCAGGTAGTGGTGCTCGATCCCCCGCGTGTAGCGCCGGTGGTCGGCGATGGCGTGGCGCAGCATCACGCGCACCGAGAAGCCGACCCGCTCGTACAGGAGACGCCCGAGCAACCCACCGAGGATCCGGCCGAACCACTCCATTCGCCGCTCCCCGGCCCACGACCACATCCAGGTGTTGAAGAGGACGAGACGGCGCACGTTCTCGGGATGGTCGATCGCGTAGGCGAGACCGATGGGCCCGCCGTAGTCGTGGACGACGAGCGTGAGGTCCTTGAGGGTGAGCGTCTCGATGAGCCGCGCGAGGTTGCGCGCCTGGTCCTCCGGGCGATACGACCAGCCGCGCGGACGATCGCTCAGCCCGAAGCCGAGGTGGTCCGGTACCACGCACCGGTGTCGCTCTTTCAGGCCCCGGATCAGATGGCGATAAAGAAACGACCACGTCGGCGTGCCGTGCACCATGACGATCGGGGCGCCCTCACCCTCGTCGACGTAGCTCAACCGACCTCCGTCGACGTCGAGGGTCCGGGGTTCGAACGGGTACTCGCGGCGGTCGACCGATGCGGGAATCAACTCGTATCGCCTTGCCTCTCGGACTGCCGGAACGCCGTGACGATCTCGGGGAGCGGCGTTCCCATCGGGAACACGTGACGCACGCCCAGCTGCTTCAACGCCTCGACGTCGCGCGGAGGAATGGTACCGCCCACGACGACCGCGATGTCATCGGCGCCGTGCGCCCGCAGCCCGTCCAGCACGCGGCGCGCGAGCAGCATGTGGGCGCCCGAGAGCACCGAGAGCCCGACCGCGTCCACATCCTCTTGAATCGCCTCCTGAACGATCTCCTCCGGCGTCCGCTTGAGCCCGGAGTAGACGACCTCGACTCCCGCGTCACGCAACGCGTGAGCCACGACCTTCGCCCCGCGGTCATGTCCGTCGAGCCCGGGTTTCGCGATGAGCACTCTCATGCCGGGCAAAACGCAGGCAGCCAGCGCGCGTTCCCGTCGGGATCGTCGGCGACTCGGAGCGGCGAGACCCGTACGGGCTGCCCGATGGCGACCTTCGACGGCTCGGCACCGACCAGGATCGAGAACACACGCAGGCCGTCGATCTTCACGATCGCGAACACGCGCGGCCCGTCGAAGCCGGCCGGCAGACCGGCCTCTTGAACCGTGAACGCGTGGATCGTCCCCTCGCCCGACAGGTCGGTCCAGTCGAACCGGTCGGAGCCGCATTCGCCGCAGAACGCGCGCGGCGGCCACGCGAGCCGCCGGCAGCCGGCACACCGCGTGGTCGCCAGCCGCCCGGCGGCGAGCCGCGCGTAAAACTCGTGAAGCTTGGTGTGATCCGCCGACTCCAGCGGGAACGGGTCGGTCGCGCGGAAGTAGGGCATGTCACGCCTCCCGCTGGCGTCGGAGCTGCCGGAGCAGGGCCCGCACCTTGGCAGTCTCGAACGCCTCGCGCCGATCGCCCGTGTAGTCGAAGAACCCGCGGCCGGTCTTGGAGCCGAGCTCGTTCCGCGCGACCTTCTCCTCGACCAACCGCGCGGGCCGGAAGCGGTCCTCGCCGAGGGTCTTCGCCAGGAACTCACTCGCGCGGTGCAGAATGTCTACCCCACCCCAATCGATGAACTCGAAGATGCCGATCGTCGCGTACCGGAAGCCCATGCCGGCCTTGAACGCCCGGTCCAGGTCCTCGGGGGTCGCGACGCCTTCCTCGACCAGGCGTACCGCCTCGTTCATGAGCAGCGCCTGCAGCCTCGGCCCGATGAATCCGGGTGAGTCGGCGCAGCGCACCGGGACCTTGCCGAGCTTCTCGAGCATGGCGATGGTCCGCTCGACGACGCCGGCATCGGTCGCGTGCCCGGGAACCACCTCGACGAGGGGAATGATGTGCGCGGGATTGAGCCAGTGGACGACAAGAAAGCGCTCGCCGCCGCTGACGACGTCGACGAGGTGCCCCGGGGAGATGGTCGAACTGGTCGAGGCGATGATGACCTCCGGCGCCACGCGGGCCGACACGCGCCCAAGGAACTCGCGCTTGAGCTCAACCAGCTCGGGCAGCGCTTCCTGAACGAACCCGCACCCATCGAGGCTCTCAAGCCCCCTGCGGTCCTCGAGCCGGGCGAGCGCCGGGGCAACCTCCCCGACCGAGATCACGCCCTCCTCGGCCATCAATCGAAGGTCGCGCGCGATTTCACGGCGGGCGTCGGCGAACACCGCGGCGGCCTCTGCGGCAGACCGGTCCTTGAGGTCCACCAGCGACACGTGGCACCCGCCGAGGGCGAAGGCGAGCGCGATCTGGCGCCCGATCCTGCCGGGCCCGAGCACGGCGACGTGATTCATATTCATAGGCTCGACCGTCATCGATCCTCGCGACCGTAGATCATGACCACGTGCTCGCCCATGCCGCTGTTGTTGTGCGTGAGCCCGACGGCGGCGTCGAGCACCTGACGGGCGCCGGCCTCGCCCCGGAGCTGCGCGAACACCTCGGCGGCCTGGGCGACCCCCGTGGCGCCGAGCGGATGGCCGCAGCCGATCAGCCCACCTCGCGGGTTCACCACCACGTCGCCACCGTAGTCGCTCCGCCCGTGGGCCACGAAGGGCCCTGCCTCACCCTTCCGGCAGAAGCCGAGCTCTTCGTACGCGATCAACTCGGCGATCGCGAAGCAGTCATGAACCTCGGCGACGTCCACGTCGCCTGCCGTGACGCCGGCCATCCGGTACGCCGCCCGCCCGGCGCGCTCGAGCGCCGGCCAATGGGCGTAATCCTCGTGGAGTGAAGTCAGCTGGAACCCGTCGAGCGCCTGGCCGGTGCCGCGGATCCACACGGGCCTGTCCGTGAGGTCGCGCGCCCGATCCTCGGAGGCGACCAGCACCGCGGCGGCGCCGTCGGTGATCGGCGAGCACATGAAGAGGCGGAGGGGCGTCGAGATCATCCGCGAGCAGAGGACCTGATCGAGCGTCGCACCCTTCTGAAAATGCGCGGTGGGGTTCTTCGCGGCGTGGGTGTGGTTCTTCACGCCGACCATCGCGAGCTGCTCTTCGGTCGTGCCGTACGCGGCGATGTGCCGCTGGGCGGCGAGGGCGAAGCAGGGCGGCGCGGTGAGGCCAAACGCCGCCTCCCACTCACGGTCGACGCCGGTCCCCATGTTGAGGATCGCCTCGTCGCCCGTGGGCTGATTCAGCTTTTCGACACCGAGCACCATGACGAGGTCGGCAAGCCCCGCCGCGATGAACGCGTACGCGTAGCGGATGCCGACCGTCCCCGATGCGCACATGTGCTCCGTCCGGGCGCTCAGCACGCTGGGCCTGATCCCGAGCGCCTCGGCGGCCATCGATGAAATATGGGACTGGAAGGCCGTCCTCTCCGGCAGGACGGAACCAACCACAAGACCTTCAACGTCTTTCGGCTTCACCGCCGGGGTGGCGTCGAAACACGCCTTCCCCGCTTCCCAGATCAGGTCGCGATAGCTCGCCTTTCGCACCCCGAACTTCGAGACCCCGGCCCCGACCAGCGCGACCTTCCTCACGCCCGCCTCCGCATGAGCACGCTCGTCTCGTAGGTGCACACCACGTCGCCGCGCTGGTTCTTCACCGTCACGTCGAAGGTGACAACGCCGCGGTCGGCCCTGGAAGACTCCCGCGCCTGCTTCACCGTCATCTCGGTATGGATCGTGTCGCCGAACTTGACCGGCGCCGTGAAGCGCACCCGGTCGAGCCCGAGGAGCGCCAGCGCCGTCCCCTCGAACCAGCCCGACAGGTTCTGCTGGCCGTTGGACACCGCCAGCGTCAGGATACCGTGGGCGACCCGCGCGCCGAACGGCGTTTGCTTCGCGAACACCTCGTCGGTATGGAGCGGATTGAAGTCGCCCGAGAGCCCGGCGAAACGCGAGACGTCGCTGCCCTCCACCGTGCGGCGGCCCGTCACGAGCACCTCGCCCACCTTGAAGTCTTCCCAGTGGCGTCCGCGCGATTGCATTGTCCCTCCGTCAGCGGGATCGGTCGTGTCCAGCCGTCAGGCGAAGGCCCCGCCCCGGTCCCAGTCGAGATCACGGCCGATGATCACGCGCAGGATCTCGGAGGTGCCTCCACCGGGCAGGAGGAACCGCGCGTCCCGGAAGTAACGCTGGACCGGATACTCCATGGCAAGGCCGTAGGAGGCGAAGATCCGAGCCGCCTCGTCCGTGATCCTGACCGCCGTCTCCGACGCGAAGAGCTTCGTCATGGCGGCTTCGCGAGTGATGACCCGCCCGGCATCGAGCTGCGCGGCCGCCTGGTAGGTCATGAGGATCGCCGCGTGCAGCGACGTCAGCATATCGGCGAGCTTGAAGCCGATCGCCTGGTGCTCGGCGATCGGCTTGCCGAAGGCGATTCGCTCACGCGCGTAGGCGAGCGCCGCCTGGTACGCGGCGCGCGCCAGGCCCACCGAGATCGCCGCGGTCATCACCCGGATCTCCGAGAGAATCCCGCCGATCTTTTCAACGCCGCCGGTCTCACCACCCAGGAGATGCTCGGCCGGAACTTCGACGTCCTCGAGAAGGATCTCGCCGGTGACGGACGCGCGCACCGACATCTTGTCGATCGATTTCCCGAGCGTGATCCCGCGCATCGCGGCGCGGTCCAGGAGGAAGAGCGCGATGTTCTTCATGCCCCGCTCGTCCGAGGTCTTGGCGGCCACCGTCAACACGTCGGCGATCGGCGCGCTGGTCACCCACGTCTTCGTCCCGCGAAGCACGTACCGGTCCCCGCGCCGCACGGCCCGCGTCGTGATGTTCGCGACGTCGGAGCCGGCGTTCGGCTCCGTCAGCGCGAAAGTCGCGATCAGGTCGCCGCGAAGGGCCGGCACCAGGTAGCGCTGGCGAAGGTCCTCGGAGCCGTACTTGTACACGAAGTAGGTCCCCATCAGCGACTGCATCGCCGCGGCGGCGGCCACCGCCAGCGAGCCGCGCGCCATCTCCTCGGCGAAGAGGCAGTACGTCACCATGTCGGCGCCGGCGCCGCCGTACGCCTCGGGGTAGCGCAACCCGAGGTAGCCGAGCTCGCCGATCCGCTTGAAGAGCTTGGTCGGAAACTCCGCGCGCTCGTCGAGCGCCTCCGCGGCCGGAACGACCTCGGCGTCGACGAACCTCGCGACGGCTTTGCGAAATTGTTCCTGCTCTGCGGTGAATCTGATCATTGTAGCGGGGGCCGTGAGGCCGGCTTGTTCCGAGGGTGGCCTGAGATAGGCGCAACCCGGCTCCGGTCCGCAGTCATCCCGGTACGAAGGTGTCGTGTGGCGGCCTCGTCCACCGACAGATCGGCGCCGGTTCCGGCGATCACGACGCCGTACTCGCCGCTCGCCGCTTCGACGGACACGTAGTCGTCCAGCACGTCCTCGAGAACGCGCTGGGGATCGCGCTCGAGCGGGTCACCGTACCCGCCGGCCCCCGACTGCTGGAACGAGATCACGTCTCCGTACGCGAGCTCGCGGGACTGCTTGCCGTGCACGACCTGCTCGCCCCGCCCGGGGTTGAGCACCGTGCGACCGACCTTGCCCGACTTGCCGCCGCCGAGACCGTATGGCGCGAACTTCTGCCGGTCGGAGAGATTCGTCAGCTTCCCCTCGTCCGCGAGAAGCCGCAGATCGCGGCGGATCCCGCAGCCGCCCCGGAACTTGCCAGCGCCGGCCGAATCGCGGATCAGCTCGAAGCGCTCGACGAGCATGGGCTGGTTGGCCTCCTGCGCCTCCACGGGAATGTTGGAGGCGTTGAACGCCCACGACATCGCCTCGCAGCCGTCCTTGGCGGCGCGGGCGCCCGTTCCAGAGAGCACCAGCTCGTAGGCGACGAACCGCCGCTTCCGAGCCCGGTCCCAGCCGCCAAAGGTCGGATTGGCCATGTGCGAAGCGGCGGCGGTGACGCGCTCGGGAAGGGCCGGCGCGAGCGCCCCCAGCACGGACTCGAACGTTCGGTAGCAGATGATCGCGCGCGGTCCCCCACCCGCGGGCGGCCGAGGATTGAGGAACGAGCCCTCGGGCGCCGTCACGGTGATCGGCCGCAACGCGCCCTCATTCATCGGCCCCAGCGGGTCGGTGAGGCACTTCGCGGCCGCGTAGGAATAGGAGCGCGTGTAGTTGATGTAGGAGTTCATTCCCGATGCGGTCTGAGCGCTCGAGCCCTCGTAGTCGATGATCATCGAGTCCCCATCCACCGTCACCGCGACCGCGACGCGGAGCGGCTCCGTGCCGGGACCATAATCGTCCATGAAGTCCTCGAACCGGTACACGCCGTCCGGGATCTTCCGGATGGCGGCGCGCATGTGCTCCTCCGTCCGCGCGACGATCTCGTCCATGGCGGCCCGGAGAACGTCGCGCCCGTAGCGCGCTGCCAATTCCTGAAGTCGCAGCTCACCGACGCGGAGTGCGCTCTGCTGCGCGCGGAGATCGCCGAGGACCTTGTCGGGCGTGCGCGTGTTCGCCGCGATGATCGCGACGACGCCCTCCTGCTCCCGGTACTCCTGCCAGACCTTGGTCGGCGGGATGCGAAGCCCCTCCTGGAAGTAGTCGAAGATCCCCTCGACGCCCTGGCTGCCCGGCCGCTGACCGCCCACGTCGGTGTGGTGGAGGATGTTCACGGCGAAGCCGACCAGCGCGCCGTCGTGGAACGCGGGCTGGGTGATGAAGAAGTCAGGCAAGTGGCCGGAGCCGAGGAGTGGATCGTTCAGCAGGATGGCGTCCCCCGGTCGCAGCGTCTCGATCGGATGAGCCGCAAGCGCGTTCTTGACCGCGAACGACATCGCGCCCATATGGCCGGGCGAATACGGCCCCTGGGCCACCATGCACCCCTGCGGGTCGAAGACCGCGACGGAAAAGTCCTGACCCTCGCGCGCCTGCTCGGAGTACGCGGTCTTGTGCACGGTCGTTCCGATCTCGACCGCGATCGACCGGAGTGCGCCCCAGACGACGCCGAGGGTGATCGGATCGATCCGGCTCATGCCAGTCGCGTCACCGCGAGGAGGTTCGCGTACTCGTCGACCGTCGCCGTCACGCCCGGCGGCAACACGGTCGTGGACTCGCGCTCCTCGACGATCGCCGGGCCGGTGAGCGACATTCCGGGCGTGAGAGCGTACCGGTCGTACACGGGCGTGTCGGCGTAGCCGCGCGCTTCGGGGAAGTAGGCCCGGCGCACGCCCTTGCGGCTCCCGTCGCCGGAGCGCGCCGCCTTGGCCAGGGCGATACGCGGCGCGCCACCGATGGCCGAGAGCTTCCACGTGACGATCTCGACCGGCTGGTCCGGGTTCGCGTAGCCGTATCGCGCCGTGTAGATATCGTCGAAGCTCGCGCGCACCCGAGCCAGCGCCGCGGCGTCGAGGCGGCCGAGTGGGACCGGCACGGTCAGCTCGTATCCCTGCCCGACGTAGCGCGCGTCCGCCGAGCGCGCCACCGTCACCCCGCCGGCGACGGCCGACTCGCGGACGACCTCGACGGCCTGCCCGGCCATGTCCTCGAACATCGAGGTGAGATGGGCAGGGTCGGCGGCGTCGAGGCGCCGGACGTAGGTGCGCGCGATGTCGAACTTCACCTCGGCGGCGAGCAGGCCGATCGCCGCCGTGACCCCCGCCGCCGCCGGAAGGATGACCCACGGAATCCCCAGGGCCTGAGCGAGCCGGCAGCCGTGGACCGGACCCGAGCCGCCGAAGGCCACGAGCGTGAGGTCGCGGGGATCGCGGCCCCGCTCGATCGACACGACACGCGTGGCCAGCTCCATGTTGGTGTTGACGATCGTGTGGATCCCCCACGCCGCGTCCTCGAGCGACAGACCGAGCGGACGCGCGATCGTCTCCTCGATAGCCCGGGCCGCCGCGCCCGGCTGGAGCGCGATCGAGCCGCCGGCGAAGTAGTCAGGGTTGATGTAGCCGAGGACGACGTCGGCGTCGGTGACCGTCGGCTGGAGGCCGCCCCGGCCGTAGCAGACCGGGCCCGGCACCGACGACGCGCTCTCAGGTCCGACACTGATGACGCCGAGCCTGGCTTGCGCGATCGAGCCGCCGCCCGCGCCGATCTCGACGAGGTCGATCGCCTGGATGTTCATTGGAAGCCCGCTGCCGGGCGCATTGTTCACGCGGTGCAGCTCGAACGCCGTCGTCGTCGTGGGTCGGCCGTTCTCGATCAATGCAAGCTTCGCGGTGGTGCCGCCCATGTCGAAGGCGATGAGGTCGCGGTGGCCGGTGAGCTCGCCGTAGACGGCTGCCATCAGGGCGCCCGCGGCGGGGCCGGACTCGATCATCCGGATGGGGTACCGCTGCATCGCCTCGGCGGTCGCGATGCCGCCGCAGGACTGCATCACGAAGAGCCGGCCGCGGTAACCCCGTCGGGTCGTGGCGGTCGCGAGGCCGCGTAAGTACTCACGGATGGCCGTCATCACGTAGGCGTTCACGACGGTCGTCGATGCCCGTTCGTACTCGCGAAAAGTCGGCGAGACCTCGTGAGACAGCGTGACCGTGACGTGCGGCGCTTCCTCGGCGACGAGGGCCGCGAGCCGCCGCTCGTGGGCGGGGTTCAGATACGAGTGCAGCAGGCAGACGGCGAGCGTCGTCACTCCGCGACGGACGAGTTCGCGGATCGCCCGACGCGCGTCGGCCTCGTCGAGCGGCACGCGCACCGACCCGTCGGCCAGGACCCGCTCGGTCACCTCACCGATGAGCCGGCGCGGGATCAGCGGCGCCGGCTTCTCGATCTGGAGGTCGTAGACCTGGTACCGCTTCTCGCGCCCGATCACCAGCACGTCGCGAAAGCCGCGCGTCGTCAGCAGCCCGACGCCGCGCGCCTTGCGTTCGATGACGATGTTGGAGCCGAGCGTTGTGCCGTGGATCGCCTGCGCGACATCGGTCCACGGGACGCCGCCCTGCGCGATCAGCTCGTCGAGGCCGGCCAGGCACGCCTCTGACGGGTCCGGATAGGTCGTGAGGCGCTTGGCGGCGAGAAGCTCACCGGACGGCGACTGGAGGACGAAGTCGGTGAAGGTTCCTCCGACGTCGAACCCGACGCGGTACGGCATTTATTGTAGCGGGGCCCGTGAGGCCGGCACCGCCGAGGGTGGCCTGATGCAGATGCGCGCCGGACTTGATTGTAGCGGGGCCCGTGAGGCCTGTTCGACCGAGGGTGGCCTGATGTAGATGCGTGCCGGCACGGTTGTCAGCTCCGCCGATCCGCACGCGAGAGAACGATTCGATACGGATACCGGCGGCCGGTCTGCCAGCTGACGGCATGCTCGACCGGCTCCCCGCTCGCCGCGAAATACGTACGCTCGAAGAAGAGCAGCGGCGACCGGGCGCGGATCTGGAGGAGCTCAGCGACCTGGCGCGGCGCCAGCGCCGCGTCCACGACTTGCTCCATGAGCGTGATCGGCACGCCGAGCAGGCGCTCGATGGCGCCGATCAGCGAGGTTTTGGACAGGTCCTCCTCGGAGAGCGCGGTGCCGATCGTCAGCGGCATGTAGGCGGTCACGTGCTGGAAGGGGCCGGTCTCGGCATTCCGGACGCCCACGATGCAGTACGCCGAGGAGCGCGGCGGCAGGTGAAGCGCCTGGGCGATGTTCGCCGGCAGGAGCACGACGTCGCGCGACACTAATTTGAACCATGTCTCGTCGCCGAGCGCGATCATGTCGCCCACCGAGCCGATCACCCGGAGCTTCCGGTCGCCCCCGGCGGAGGGCGTCGCGAAGGTCCCGCGGCCGGCGTGGCGGTAGAGCCGTCCCTCCTGCACGAGGACATCGAGCGCTTGCCGAATCGTCGGCCGGCTCACCTTGAAGCGAGCGCAGAGCGCGTGCTCGGACGAGATGCGCTCGCCCTCGTCGCGCAAGTCAAGGCGGATGGCTTCGGCGATCTGGAGATACCGCGGAATGCCGGGACGGTAGTTCACGCCAGGCGACCTCCTGTTGTCAGGATGTCTAGACACCTACCACCTGAGCCCGCTCCCGTCAAATTTCCCCCCGGTTCTCTGCCGCATTGACTCCCCGGAGGGCTACTCCTCGGAGAACCGGCGAGCATTGCCCATGTGGGGCCATGCGAGGGCCTGGACATTCGACAGCATCTGACGGAGGTGATTCCTGTCGTGGTGGACCCATTCGTGGAGCAGGTCCCCCACGCGCAGGAGGCCGACCTTCGGATGGCGCCCACCGCGTGCGAGGTCGGCGGCGCCGAGACCGGTGACGAGAGCGACGCTCTCGCGGCGAAGCGTGGCGAACTCGTCGACGAGCGCCGGGGCGCCGCGCTCGCGGTCCCGCCGTGCCCGGGCGACCTCGTTCTGATCCCAGGTCGCGAGCGCCGGGGTGTCACTCGCAAGGATGATGCGGATCCTTCCGGCGAAGCCGCGCCCCTCGCTCTCGATGAGGTGCCCGAGCACCTCCTTGGGGCACCACTCGCCGGGGGCGGGATGCCAGGCGAGGACGTCATCGGGCAGGGCCGCGAGCTCGGCGCGGATCATCGCGACCGCGCTCTCCAGCAGCCTACCGACCTCGGTCGGACGCAACAGCCTCGGACCGGGCGTCATCGGCCCGTGAGCTCGCGGGCGATGACGAGGCGCTGGATCTGGTTCGTGCCCTCGTAGATCTGGGTGATCTTCGCGTCGCGCATGAATCGCTCCACCGGGTACTCGCGTGTATAGCCGTACCCGCCGAACACCTGCACCGCGTCGGTCGTGACCTTCATCGCCGCGTCGGCGGCAAAGCACTTGGCCAGGGACGACTCGAGGGCCGTCGATGCAGCCCCGCGATCGACGAGCGATGCCGCGTGATGGACGAGCAGCCGCGCCCCGTGGACCTGCATCGCCATGTCGGCCAGCATGAACTGGAGGCCCTGGAAGGAGGCGATCGGCTCGCCGAACTGCTGGCGCCCCTTCGCGTAGGCCACCGCGGCGTCGAGCGCCGCCTGGGCGATGCCCACCGCTTCGGCGCCGACTGCGGGCCGCGAGCCATCGAGGGCCCGGAGCGCGAGCTTGAACCCCTCACCTTCTTCGCCGAGCCGGTTCTCGACCGGCACCTCGCAGTCGGTCAGATGCAGGGCCACGGTCGGCGACCCCCGGATGCCCATCTTTCGCTCGAGCTTGCCGATGGCGAACCCCGGGAACGTGGGCTCGACGAGAAAGGCCGTTACGCCCCCTTTGCCGCGGCCACGATCCACGGTCGCGAAGAGCGTGACGACCGACGCCTGGCTCCCGTTGGTCACCCAGAGCTTCACACCGTTCAGAACGTAACGGTCGCCTTTGCGGACGGCCCGGGTGGAGATCGAGGCGGCGTCGGAGCCGGCGCCGGGCTCCGAGAGCGAGAAGGCGGCCGTGATCTCTCCCGACGCCAGACGCGGCAGATAGCGGCGCTTCTGCTCCTCGCTGCCGGCCGCGACGATCGGCCAGCCGCCCGCGTACTGGACGAGGTAGATGACGGCGGTGGATGCGCACGCCCAGGCGATCTCCTCGACCGCGAGGCAGAAAGCGAGCGTTCCCATAGCGCTTCCACCGTAGGCCTCGGGGATGTAGAGGCCCATCAGCCCTTGCCCGCCGAGTAGCTCAAGCTGCTCGGCCGGGTAGGTCTCCGCCTCGTCCACGTGGGCGGCGAGCGGGGCGATCCGGTCGCGCGCGATCGAGCGCACGAGGTCCCGCATCCCGCGCTGCTCGTCGGTCAGGTAGAAATCGTCGCGCATTTCAGAGGCTCGACTGCATTATCGGCCCCGCCGCAAGCCGCTGACAATTCTCGTCACACCCGGAGACGAATTTTTGTAGCGGCGACATCCGGATACTCCGCAGGGCGGCCCAAATGCTCGAGATTTCGACGGCCGATGAACTGGCATCGACGGTGCAGTAACGTGGCGCCATGCAAACGACTGAGAAGGTCGTCGTCGTGATGCCGGCGTACAACGCGGGGCGCACGCTCCGTCTGACATATGAGGAGCTGCCGAAGGACACGGTCAGCCTCGTGATCCTCGTGGACGACGGTTCCACCGATGGGACGCTCGAGGTCGCCCGGCAGCTCGGCCTCGAGATCTTCGTCCACAATCGGAACTACGGTTATGGCGCGAACCAGAAGACGTGCTACGCGGAGGCGCTGCGGGCGGGGGCCGATATCGTGGTCATGGTGCACCCCGACTATCAGTACGACCCGCGGCTCGTCCCGCAGATCATCGAACCGATCGTCCGTGGGGAGGCCGATGTCGTGTTCGGCTCGCGACTCAAGAGCGGTTCGGCGCTGGCCCAGGGGATGCCCTGGTGGAAGTACTTCTCGAACCGCTTCCTCACGAACCTCGAGAACCGCGTGTTCGGTCTGGCGCTCTCCGAGTTCCACACGGGCTACCGTGCCTTCCGCCGGGAGGTGCTGGAGACCGTCAACGTGGCGTTGAACTCGGACGGCTTCATCTTCGATCAGGAGATCGTCGCGCAGGTCGTCGCGTCGGGCTTCCGGATCGCCGAGATCGCGGTGCCGACGCGGTACTTCCCGGATGCCTCGTCCGCGAGCTTCTCGGACTCGACCGTCTACGGCCTGCGCATCCTCGCGCTCCTGGCCCGCTTCAGCCTTCACCGACACGGCACGTGGCACGCGCGCGCCTTCGACAGCCTTCGCGGGCGATACACGCGGCTCGCGCCCTCGGCCCCGCCGCCGCGCCGGGCGGTCGACCAGCGCCGGTCCGTTCCGGCGTAGCTACGTGGCGGTGTAGCGGTAGAAGCCCTTCCCGGTCTTCCGTCCGAGCTGTCCGGCGATGACCATGCGCTTGAGCAACGGCGGGGGCGCGTAGCGAGGCTCCCGAAACTCCTCGAACATCACCTCGGCGACGTACATCGTCGTGTCGAGACCGACGAGATCCAGCAGTGTGAACGGACCCATCGGGTAGCCACACCCGAGCTTCATCGCCGCGTCGATGTCCTCCAGCGACGCGAGCCCACTCTCGTAGACCCGGATCGCGTCGAGCAGGTACGGCACCAGCAGACGGTTGACGATGAACGCGGTCGAGTCCTTGGTCTGCACCGGCGTCTTGCCGAGGGCCCGCACCCACTCGATGGCGGTGCTGACGGCCGGATCACCGGTCAGGATCGTGCGCACGACCTCGACGAGCTTCATGAGCGGCACGGGGTTGAAGAAGTGGAGACCGAGCACTCCCAGGCCTTCGCGTCGAGCTTTCCCTTGCCCACGAGCCCCTCGAGCGTCTCGTGCAGCCTTCCGAGCCCCCGCTTGACCAGCTCGTCGTTGGCCTCAACAAACAGGACCTGGCACCCCGCCTGCGCCGCCACCTGCACGATGCCCGAACCCATGAGACCGCACCCGACGACGCCGACGTTCGTGATGGTCATGCGATGCCCCGTTTCGCCGGAGATCTCTCGGAGAGAGTGCGGCCGGTTACTTCCGGGAGCGGCCCGGCCGCGGTGGCGGCTCGTAGTGGAGCGTCCCCGGCGGACATGGATTCTTCACCGTGATCGACAGCGAGCCGTATCGGACACTCCCGTCGGGTTGAATCTGGCCTTCGGCCGCGAGCGGCGACGGGCCTGGCTCCTTCATGGCGCGATCGAACGCCGCGTCGCGTGACTCGGCGGGCGGCGCGAGGATGTTGAGGAGCACGGCCGCACTGATCGGCGATTTCGCCTCGTCCGCGACGGCGCCGGGGACCCAGGCGCCGACGAGGACGAGCGCTCCGGCGAGGGCAGCGATGCTAGTCATAGACGATGAGCGAATGGAGCGGATGTTCCTTCAGCTTGTCGCGGCCGTGGAGAAACGCGAGTTCGATCATGAACGCCACGCCGACGACGTGGCCACCGAGTTGATCGATCAGTCGCAGCGTTGCCGCCATCGTGCCACCGGTTGCGAGCAGGTCGTCCACGGCGAGCACGCGCTGGCCGGGCTTGATCGCGTCCTCGTGGATCGCGAGCGCGTCGCGGCCGTATTCGAGCTCGTACTCGACCTCGACGGTCTTACCCGGGAGCTTGCCGGGCTTGCGAACGGGAACGAAGCCCGCGTTCAGCTGATGGGCGAGCGCGCCGCCGACGACGAAGCCCCGCGATTCGACGGCCACCACCACGTCGATCCGCTCTTGTCGGTACCGGCGCACAAACGTGTCGACGACGTACCGGAACGCCGGGCCGTCCTTCAGGAGCGTGGTGATGTCCTTGAAGAGGATTCCCTCGGTCGGGAAGTTCTTGATGTCGCGGATCTTCGCCTTGAGGTCGGCGACGTCCATCGATCGCTATCTTACTCCCGATGCCGCGGTGCGCAAGACGCCAAAGTGTCCGGAGTTGTGGCACCGTGACACGGCAGCGGCAGAAAACGTCAAGGGGTTGACGAGGCGCCATCGCGCCATGTGCGGGCTCAAGTCACGGATTTGGGCGGCGAAGTCTCGACCAAGGTCACCGTGGCACCCACCTTGCTTGCCTGCCTTCGCAGCTCCCGTGAGGAGGACAGCATGTTGCTACCGGAACAAGTGCAGCGCCTGGTCGAGCTCGCCCTGGCAGAATTCGCGCCGGAGTGGCAGGTCACTGGCCTGTGCTCGGAGCTCAGCCTGCACAATCCCGAGCATTGGGTCTCCGGCCTCGGGACGTTCGGACTCGTCCTGCGAAACCGCAACAACAGGGCCGCCAAGGTCCTCGGTTGGCGGAATGGCGATGTCGGGAGCGCCTCGTACCATCGCGGCATCTCGTATCGCGTGCTCGAGGCGTACGCCGACCGCATCACGGATCCGATCCGTCGCTACTTTGAAGAGATCGGCCTGGTCATCCCCGGAAAGCTCTCGCCGCGGCTCGCCCAGACGGTCGCCATCCGGTCCAGCAGCAACTACGCCGAGTAGCCCCCCGCGGTTCGCGGCGTGATCACGACTCGAGCTGCTCGATGGCTTCGGGCAGCTCGGCGAGCCGCGAGATGGCGAGGTCGGGGCGTTGAGCGCCGAGCGCCCTGACCGACGAGGTCACCTGAATCACGCGCATCCCGGCGGCTCGGGCGCCCTGCACATCCAGGATCGCGTCATCGCCGACGTGCACCGCGGTTCCGGGCTCGCCGGCAACCGCACGCAGCGTCAGCTGGAAGATCTCCGGGGCCGGCTTTCGAATTCCCACCTCGTCGGAAAAGGTCGTGTGTTTGAAATACCCGAGGAGCCGAAAGCGCTCGAGCAACCGTCGGAGCGTTGCGCCCGGCGTTCGCATGATGTTCGAGACAAGCGCGAGCGTATAGCCTCCTCCGTTGAGGGTCTCCAGCGCCGCGAGCGCACCGTCGTCGACGGCCGGCGGGACGATCAGGATGGGCCGCGCATAGGCGTCGACCAGCGCGGTCATCATCGCCGGCGGGACACGGCGCGGCAGCCCGGGATCGACCGCTGCGAGGATTGCTCTGACGTGGTCGTCGACCGGCACGTCCCGGTGCGTGGCCCAGATCCGGCTGAGATAGCTCCCCGATTCGTCGTAGGCGCGATCGAGTGCCGCCGCGGACACCGGCATGCCGGCGGCCGCCAGCAGGGGCTCGAAATCCGCCAGGCGGCGCTTCTTATAGCGGTTGTCGCTCGCCGGACCGTCGAAGAGTAGCGTCCCCCAGAGGTCGATCGTGATGGTTTTGACCTTCATGCGATCACGCCGTGAAGTTCGGGTGGCGCTTTTCCAGATAGGCGCTCATCCCCTCGAGGGGCTCGCCGGTCGCGTACGCCGCGGCGAACGCGTTGATCCCGTGGCGCACCGCGGTCGGGAGATCGCTCTCCCGCCAGCGCACGATCAGCTCCTTCTGGAGCCGGATCGCCTCGGGCCCGGCCGCGAGGATCGCCGCCGCCAGCTCCTCCGCGGCTGGACGCAGACGGTCATCCGGCACCACGCGGTTCACGAGGCCCCAGTCGAGCGCCGTCGCGGCGGTGATCGGCGCGCCCGTCAGCAACATCTCCGCGGCGCGGCTGGGCCCGACCATCGGCGGCAGCAACGCCGCCTGGATGACCGAGGGCACGCCCACGCGCACCTCGGGCAGGCCGAACGAGGCGCTCGCTGCCGCCACCCGCAGATCGCAGGCCAGCGCGAGCTCGAAGCCGGCACCGAGGCACGGGCCGTTCACCGCTGCGATCACCGGAAACGGCGCGCGGTGCACCACGGCGATGGCGTCGTGGAGCGTGGTGATCAGCTCTCTTGCCCGGCCGACGTCGAGATCGCGCAGGACGCGCACGTCCATGCCGGCCGTGAACGCGCGGCCGGCCCCGACGACCACCACCAGGCGCGTCGAGCGGTCCGCCGCGAGCGCGTCGAACGATTCGCGCACGGCGCGGATTAGGGTCGGTTCGAAGAGGTTGAGCGGGGGGCGGTCCAGCGTGCACCAGACCGCGGCCCCCACCCGATGGATCGTGAGCGGGGACGCCACTAGTACCGGCGCATCGCGGGATCAACCGTGCGGGCCCAGTAGTCCAGCCCGCCGCGAAGGTTCTTCACGCTCTTGAATCCGCGCTGGCGGAGGTAGTCGGCGACCGCCGCGCTCCGGACGCCTTGATGGCAGTAGACGACGATCTCGTCGTCGGGATTCAACTCATCCACCCTGAGCTCGATCTCCTCGATCGGGATGTGCACGGCATTCTCGAGCCGGCAGAGACGCGTCTCCCAGTCCTGGCGCACGTCGAGGAGGAGCGGTCGATCATTCCCGGCCAGGCGCGCCTTCAAGTCTTGCGGGGTGATCTCGTCCATACCTCGCTCCGCTAGCGGGGCGCCCGACGCCCGACCAGAAAGTCCACGAGCCAGCCGTTCACCGCCTCCACATGCTCGATCTGCGGGAAATGTCCGCACGCATCGACCCAGCGAACCGCCGCGTGCCGCAGCACCCCGGCGACCTCCGCGCAATGCGCCTGCGGCACGACGGGGTCCTGACGACCGTGGATCAGCAACACCGGCAGCTCGAGCGTGGTCAGCGCGCGGCGATAGTCTTCCGCGCGAGCCTCCAGATCGATCCGCACGTCGCGGAGCGTTGTCAGGTACGCGGCGCGCGCCGTGGCGTCCGTGCGAGTCGCGTATTCGTAGTCGACGAAGAAGTCGACCTCCCGGCGGTCGGGTGCGTGGAAGCAACGCGCGAGGGCAGCCTTGTAAAGCCTCGCGTGCCCCGCACAGGACAGCACCTCGCCGAGGCCGCGGAGCGCGACGAGGCGGTAAATCCACGACGGACGATAGCCGCATCCTGGAACCAAGGCGCCGACGAGCGCGAGCCGCTCGACCCGGGACGGGTGCGTCAGTGAGTACGTGATGCTGACCGCGCCGCCGAGCGAGTGCCCCACGAGCGACGCTCGCGCGAGCCCGAGCCCGTCCATGAAACCCCGCAGCGCGCCGGCGAAATCGGCGAGACGGTACCGGGCGCGCGGCTTCGCCGAGGCGCCGAAGCCCGGAAGGTCGAGGGCAAAGACGGTGGCGCGGCTCGCGAGCGGGCCGATGTTGTGCCGCCAGGTCTCCGCGAACCCCCCCAGGCCGTGGACGAGGATGACGGCGGGCCCGCGGCCTTCGACGACATAGTGGAGACGGAGCCCGTCGACCTCGCCGCCTCGAAGCTGCAGTTCCGGCATGGGGCTACGATTCTACCAGAGGTTTATCAGGTGAACAGGTCACGGGGCGAGGGATCGGCCCGTATCGGTTGGCGCAGGAGCCGCTTCAGCATGAGGGCGTTCTGGACCGGATAGTCGCGGTTGTTGTTGTTGAAGGAGATGAAGACCTCCTCGGCCTCCTCGCTCACTCCCTCGATCTCGGGCAGAAACTCCCGCAGCTCCGCCTCGCTGTAGAGATAGTCGTACTTCTCCCGCACCGTCGGCTCCTCCCCGCGGAGCTGGCGGAGCCAGCCGTGCGCATTGCGGCCGTGCAGACGGAAGACGGCCGTCGACGCGGTCACCGTCGTCACCCGGGGCACGCTGTGGCCCGCCGGCGCGTCCACGATCACGTGCGCTAGACGCGCGCCGCTCAACGCGCGCAGGGTCTCGTCGGTGTGATCGGGCAACCACGAGCGGTGGCGGAACTCGATCGCGATCATCCACCCCGGCAGTCGCTCCGACAGTGAGGCGAGATAGTCGAGGCGTCCAGGTTCGAAGTGGACCCACGGCGCGAACTGGAACAGGACATAGCCGAGTTTTCCGGCCTCCGCGATCGGCCGGAGGGCGGTTCGCACAAGCCGGAAGGCGCGATCGAGTGCCTCGGGCGGAAAGCTCGACGCGTCGATCTCGCCGCGACGTGTGCGTCGGGGGCTCCGCGGCAGGAGGGCGGCAAGGTCCGCGGGCACGGTCTCTGCCCTCGGGTGATGGCCAGTCAGGAGCGAGTACGCCTTGACGTGGAAGACGAAGCCCGGCGGCGTGCGCTCGACCCAGCGCAGCGTGTTCCTGATGTCGGGGATCGCGTAGTAAGAGCTGTTCACCTCTACGCTGTCGAACACGCTCGCGTAATAACGAAGCCGCGATTCGGCCGTCATCGACTTCCGGGGGTAAAAGGTCCCGGCCTCGATGAGCGCCGGATCCGCCCACGCGCAGATCCCGACGCGGATTTGCTTGCCCAACCTAGACGATCTTTTCGTAGATGCCCGGCGGGATCACGCGGTAGACGTGGATCGGCTGGGAGACGTTCTTGAACGTCCTCTCGCCGAGGCTCTCCAGAACGAAGTAGGCGCGGATGCGCTCGGCGGTGGTGGGGCCGACGACGATCTCGCCGCCCTGAGCCGAGCCCGCGAAGCGCGCCGCCACGTTGGTCGTGGGCCCGGTGGCCGTGAACGTCCACCGCTGCCCCGCCCCGGAGCCGAGCTTGGTGGCGCCGACCAGCGCCTCGCCGGTGTTGATCCCCATGTGGAGCTGGATCGGCGGAAAGATGCCGCCGTACTCTTCGTTCAGGGTGGCCGTCCGCTGATGGATGGCGAAGGCGGCGCGTGTCGCGTTCAGCGCATGGTCGGTCGAGCTCCGGTCGGACTGGAAGATGACCATCAGGCCGTCGCCGGCCGTCTCGTTCACGTCGCCGTGCTGATTCTGGATGATCTCGAGGAAGCTCGAGAAGTAGGTCTGGACGAGTTGATTGAGCTTTCTCGCCTCGAGCTGCTCGGAGAGCTTCGTGTATCCGGCGATGTCGAGGAAGACGACCGAGACCTCGACGGTCTTCTTCTCGAGCTCGGTCGCGTTCGGATTCTGCTCGAGGAGCTTCTTGACCGCGTCGGGAACGAATTTCGACAGCTCGCCCTTGAGCTGCTCGAGGAGCTCGAGCCGCTGCCGCGACTCCTGCAGGCTCTGGAGGGCGGTCTCCAGCTCCTTGTTCTTCGTCGCCAGCTCGGTGTAGACCTTGGTGA
>QHSV01000048.1 GCA_003221655.1 Candidatus Rokuibacteriota bacterium | reverse complement strand
GGGCGGAGCCGGCGGTCGATCCGTCGGGTCGACGCGATCCACCGCCCCGTATATGAATAGACGACGAGCCCCAGGAACACGATGCCAGCAGCTTCGGTGACATGGTGGAAGTCCATGTTCCCCTCTCGGCTCGAGTGAAAATCCGGTTCCGCTAGTATGCAGGCGCGGTGCGGCGACCGGCAGTAGAATGTCGGACGGCTTCCAGAAAGGCGTGCGCCACGGAGAGGATTGACATGACAAAGGACGAGCTGAAGCACCGGGTCTATCAGGCGATCGATCAGCGCGGCGAGGAGATCATCGGGCTCGGCGAGCAGATCCGGCGCCACCCCGAGCTCGGGTTCAAGGAGGTCAAGACCGCGCGCCTCGTGGAAGAGACCTTCAGGAAGCTCGGATTGGTTCCCCGGGCGGGCCTCGCCCTGACCGGCGTGCGGGCCGACGCGCGCGGCCGCGCGGGTGACGGGCCGACGTTCGCCGTGCTCGGCGAGCTCGACGCGCTGGTCGTCGCCGGCCATCCCGAGGGCGATCCCACGACGGGGGCCGCGCACGCGTGCGGCCACAACGCCCAGATCGCCGGCATGCTCGGCGCGGCGATCGGACTCCTGGACGCCAAGGCGCTCGACCGGCTCGCCGGCCGCGTCGCGTTCTTCTCGGTTCCGGCCGAGGAGTACGGCGATATCGAATGGCGCGTCGCGCAGGCGCGGGCGGGGAGGCTCGAGTTCCTGGGCGGTAAGCCAGAGCTCCTGCGGCTCGGACATTTCGACGACGTCGATCTCGCGATGATGATCCATACGACGCCGCGCACCGAGGACGGCAAGGCGGGCGTGCCAGCCTCGAACAACGGCTGCATCGTGAAGACGGTGCGCTACGTCGGCCGTGCGGCGCACGCCGGCGGCGCCCCGCACATGGGGATCAATGCCCTGTACGCCGCCCAGATCGGCCTGATGGCGATCAACGCGATCCGCGAGACGTTCCGCGACGAAGATACGATCCGGGTGCATCCGATCATCACCCACGGCGGCTCTCAGGTGAACGTCATTCCGGGCGAGGTGAGGATCGAGACGTACGTGCGCGGCCGGACCATGGAGGCGATCCTCGACGCCAACGTCAAGGTCGATCGCGCGCTCCGAGCGGGCGCCCTGGCGCTCGGCGCCAAGGTCGAGATCGAGACGCTCCCGGGCTACATGCCGATGACGTGTGACCCGATCATGACCCGCTACTTCCGGGACATTGTCAGCGGCCTCCTCGGTGAGGAGCACTACCGGCAGATCGGCCACCGGACGGGCTCGACCGACATGGGAGACCTCTCCCAGGTGATGCCGATACTGCATCCCTACATCGGAGGCGCTCGCGGCACCGGCCACGGTGCCGACTTCGAGATCGTCGACAAGCCGCTCGCGTACCTCGGCCCCGCGAAGGCGCTCGCCGCGATGGTGATCGACATGCTCTGGGACGGCGCCGCCGCCGCCCGCGAGGTGCTGACCAAGGCCAGGCCGCCGATGACGCGCGCCAGCTACCTCGCGGCCCAACGCGGACTTGCTCGGCGCGAGACCTACGAGGGGTAAGCCCGGACCGGCGAGCGCTCGTCAGCGAATCGGTCGAGCGAAGCTCTTCACCGCGAGCTCGCCGATCTTCTTCCCCATCGCGGTGCCGACCTCCGTCGAGTTGCGGTAGTGCACCCCGTCGTAGATGCGCGCCACGGCGACTTCTTGCACGAAATCGCCGAGGCTCGTCCAGGTGCGAACGGCACCGCCCGCGGTCGAGCTGGCCGAGCTCAGCTTCGGCACCGGCCCGCTGCCGATCTCCGCCTGGAGGACGGCGCCGAGCGATCCGGACACGATGCAGTGGGCGCACGGATACTCCGGGTGCATCGGCGTGTCGATGAACGGCGTCCAGCCCGGATCGCGCGCGGTGGCGTCGTTGCCGTCGAGATCACCGTTGCGAATGGCCGTGATCGGACGCCAGAGGTTGTAGGTGTACTTGGCGTCGAAGACGGCGATCAGCGCGTCGTCCATGGCCATCCCCGCCACCGCCAGCAGCCGCGCGTTCTCGGTCACGTCGCGGCCGGGCGCCGCCGCCACCGATCGCGCCACGGGCCAGTAGACGGCCGGGGCCGTCGCTTCCCAGAATCGGGCGATGGCGGTTTGCTCCGGCGTGCGCTGAGTGCTGTTCTTCGCGCCGATCGCCTTGATCTCGTTGTAATCCCGCGTCCACGTGTCACTGGTCATGCTGGGCGGTGCGCCCGGGCGGAACTGGCTGCTACTGGCCATCACCCAAGGCCTGCGCTGGCCCCAGTGCGGCACCGCCGGAAGCAACGTCGGCACGTACGCTCCGGCCGCCGTGTGCGGGCGATAGACGTCGGGGGCGACCATGCCGTCGTCGGCGCACAAGGCGAGGATGGCCGTCGCCGACAGCTCGCCGACCGTGATGCCGTCGGTCTTCGCGGGTCCGTCGGGCAGCGGTCTCAGAGCGGCCTGATAGTCGGCGTCGATCGCCGCCAGCTGAGCCGGCATGAGCTTCGACAGCGCCGTCCGTGTCGCTGCCGCCACAGCGGCCTCGACTGAAGCGCGAGGTGCCTGCTGGATCTTCGCGCGATACGCAGGATAGCGCCCGGTGATCGCGTTCACCGCCTCGAATACCGAGACCTGGACGATGGCCATCGTTCTCACGGCGATGGGAGTCGCCGGACTCCTGGAGGCGACGTCGGCGGCTTTCGCGTTCGCGTCGGTGACGACGTCAGCGCGGGCGCCCCCTGCGCCGGCCAGCCCCAGGGCTGTAAGGACGAGGACGACGATGTGATGCTTTTTCATATGCATGAGCGATCCTCCTTCATGCTCGAGTTGAGCGTCGATTCCATCGCCTTCTCGACCGAGCGGATCGCCGCCCGAGTTCCGTCGACTCCTCCTGCGGTCCGGTCGATTCGGTGGCAGTCGAGGATCGTTTGGCGGCCACGATGGCAGGCACGGGAAAACGAGGCAAGCCCAAAAAATGGAGTTGCGGGCCCGGGCGCCACCTCCTAGAGTCGGGCTCACGATGCGTGGCTACGGCCAGTTCTGCCCGGTCGCGGTGGCGTGCGAGGTCTTCGCCGAGGCGGGGCCGCGGAAATGGGTTCAAGCGTTTCCCGGGTGGCTCCTGCTGAGCGGGTTCGCGGGCGTCGAGCGGCCGCCGCGCCCGCTCGCGATCTGAGGCGTGTACGGCGAGAGCGCAGTCGAGTTCCCACGCCGCATCGTCTGCCTGACGGCCGAGACGGCCGAGATCGCGTTTCTGCTCGGTGCCGGCGACCGTGTCGTCGGCGTCCCGGGCACGGCGCGTCGGCCGGAAGCGGCACGGGAGAAGGCGCGCGTCGGCGGATTCACCACCTTCAAGCTCGACCGGATCCTGGCGCTCGAGCCCGACCTGGTCCTGGCGTTCTCCGATCTCCAGCGGGACATCGTCCACGACCTGATCGGCGCCGGGGTGACCGTGCTCTGTACGAATCAGCGCTCGTTCGACGACGTCCTCGGCGCGATCCTCCTCATCGGCGGCGCGCTGGGTTCTGAACGCCAGGCGCGCGAGCTCATCGCCGACCTGCGAGACGAAGTCCGACAGATCCGCGAATACTCGGCGGTGTGGCCGGACCGCCCGCGCGTCTACTTCGAAGAGTGGATGGACCCGCTCATCGCCGGTATCCGCTGGGTGTCGGAGATCATCGAGATCGCGGGCGGTCGCGACGTCTTCGCCGAGTTGCGCGACCAGCACGCGGCCCAGGGCCGTGTCGTCGCACCCCACACCGTCGTCGAGCGCGATCCCCAGATCATCCTCGCCTCGTGGTGCGGCAAGCCGGTCGATCCGGCGCTGATCGCGGGCCGGCCCGGCTGGGAGCGGATCGCGGCGGTGAAAAACAGGCAGATCTACGAGATCGACGGCGCCGACATCCTGTCCCCCGGCCCCTCGCTCGCGCACGGTGTCAGGCGCATCCACGAGATTATTCAAG
>QHSV01000047.1 GCA_003221655.1 Candidatus Rokuibacteriota bacterium | reverse complement strand
GGTCGCCAGCTGGGTCTCCTGCAGGAGTACCAGGTGGTCGAGCGGCTCGACCTCCTCGAAGACCTCGACGTCATCCGCGACCTCGACGGGCTCTCGTCCGGACGCCAGGGCTAGCCGTGCACCGCACGCCGGTGTGGCTGGCGGTGGGGCTACTCGGAGCCATCGGGTTCGTGACGGCGCGCGCGGGCCGCGCCGCCGAGAGGGCCGGTCAGCCGCCTGACGCCCAGATGCTGCTCGACCTCGACCTTCTCAAGGAGACCGATCTCGCCCGCGACCGTGGCCTCCTGACGCGCATGCCGATCTTCGAGCGGATGCGCCTGCTCGAGGCGCTGCCGGCGCTCCAGACTCAGCCGCGAACGGCGCCGGCGCCCAACGAGGCAAAGGACCGATGAGGCCCCGGCTCCGGCTGACGATTCTGTTGCCGATCGCCGTCCTCGTGGTCGGGGTCTTCGAGGTCGCTTGGGGCCAGACGGCGCCGATCCAAGGGCTGGAGACGCTCACGCCGGAGGAGCGGGCCATCGCCGAGCGGAACCTCGAGCGATGGCAGAAGCTCACGCCCGAAGAGCGGGCGCGCGCGCTCGAGAACTACCGCCGCTGGAAGTCCATGACTCCGGAGGAGCGGCAGGCGGCGCGCCAGAACTACAGGCGCTTCCGTGAGCTCGCGCCCGAGCAGAAGGCGCGGATCCTCCAAGACTTCCAGCGCTGGAACGACCTGCCCGAGGAGCGCCGACAGGAACTGCAGAAATCGTACGACCGCTTCCAGCAGCTGCCACCCGAGCGGCGCGAGCGCCTCCAGCAGCGGTTCGGTCAGTGGGAGTCGATGTCTCCCGAGGAGCGGGAGCGCGTCCTGCGCAACCAGGAACGCTGGCGGCAGATGAGCCCCGACGAGCGCGACCGCATCCGTGAGCGCTGGCGCCAGATGCCTCCCGAGGAGCGCGAGCGGCTGCGCGAGCAGCGACAGCGGCATCGCGGTCAACCTTGAGCGAGCTGCCGGGAGCGGGGCGGTGAGGTCTCGGCTCATGCTGCTCGTGCTCGGCGCGCTGGCGGGATGCAGCGCAGCGGCCGGCGGAGCCGGCCCCGCCCAGCCGCGCGTGGTTGACCCGTCCGCGGTGAGCGCGGCGCAACCCGCAGCCGATCGTCAGATCCTGCACGCCCTCAACCGGCTCACCTACGGGCCGCGGCCCGGCGACTTCGAGCGAGTGCGCGCGATCGGCCTCTCGGCCTGGATCGACCGCCAGCTTCGCCCGCAAATGATCGACGACTCCGCCACCGAGCGGGCGCTCGCCGAGCTGACGACGCTCCGCATGCCCATCGCCGAGCTGCTGCGGGAGTTTCCCCGGCCCGATCCGAAGCTGCGCGAGAAGATCGCGAGGGGCGAAATGACGCGCCAGGAGATGCAGGAGCGCTACCCGATGGAGAAGCGGCCGTTCCGGATCGCGGCCGAGCTCCAGGCCGCGAAGGTCATCCGCGCGGTGATGAGCGAGCGCCAGCTCGAGGAAGTCATGGTCGATTTCTGGTTCAATCACTTCAACGTCTTCGCCGGGAAGGGCGACGTTCGTTGGTACGTGTCGGCCTACGAGCGCGAGGCGATCCGGCCCCACGCGCTGGGGACGTTCCCCGACCTGGTGCGCGCCACCGCACGCCATCCCGCGATGCTCTTCTATCTCGACAACTGGCTCAGCGCCAGGCCCGATTTCATCGTGCCGGCGGGACCGAATCGCGGCCGGAACGCCGGGCTCAACGAGAATTACGCGCGCGAGCTGATGGAGCTCCATACGCTCGGTGTGGACGGCGGGTACACGCAGAGGGACGTGACGGAAGTCGCGCGCGCGTTCACCGGCTGGACCATCGACCGGCCGCAGATCGACGGGCGCTTCGTCTTCCGGCCCCTGATGCACGACGGGGGCGAGAAGGTCGTCGTCGGCCACCGCATCCCGGCGGGCGGTGGGCAGGGCGATGGTGAGCGCGTGATCGAGATTCTCACGCGCCATCCGTCGACCGCGCGCTTCCTCGCCACCAAGCTCGTCCGGCGCTTCGTGTCGGACACGCCGCCCCCCGCGCTCATCGCTCGGGTCGCCGCGACCTACGCGGGCACAGGGGGCGACATCCCCGCGATGCTCCGGGTGATCTTCGAGTCACGCGAGTTCTCCGGCGAGGACGCCTATCGGGCCAAGATCAAGAAGCCGTTCGAGTTCGTGGCGAGCGCCGTGCGGGCGCTCGGCGGCAGCACCGACGCCGAGGGAGGCTCGGCGCTCGCCCGGGCGAGCGCCGAGATCGGTGAGCCGCTCTATCTGGCCCAGCCGCCGACGGGCTACGCCGATCGAGCAGATGTGTGGGTCAATGCCGGCGCCCTGCTGGCCCGCATGAACTTCGCCCTCGCGCTCGCCTCGGGCCGCTACCCGCACGTGACCGTGGAGCTCCCCGCGCTGGTCGCGGGCACCGATTCGCGCTCACCGGCGGCGGTGCTCGACCACCTCCTCGCCACGATCGTCGCCAACGAGGCCGGACCGGAGACGCGCGGCGTACTGGCCGCGCAGCTGACCGATCCCCAGATCACGCGGCTGTCGACGGACGACCGGGGGCCGGCGAACACCGACGTCGCCAAGCTCGCGGCGCTCGTGATCGGCTCGCCCGAGTTCCAGCGGCGCTGAGGTGTGCGGGGGCCCGCGGACTATAAATCAGGAGAGCACGCGGTGACCACGCGACGGACGTTCCTGAAAGCCGGCGGATGCGCCCTGGTCGCCTACGCGGCGGCGCCGCGATTCCTCCTGCGGACGGCCCGCGCAGCGCAGGCGAACGGCAAAGTGCTAGTGGCCGTGTTCCAGCGCGGCGCCGTGGACGGGCTCAGCATGGTGATGCCCCACGGCGAAGCCGGCTACGCCGCCGGGCGTCCCTCGATCGGGCTCCAGCCGCCGAAGCGGGACGAGGCCGACCGCGCGATCGATCTCGACGGCTTTTTCGCCTTCCACCCCGCGCTCGCTCCGCTCGTGCCGCTCTGGGAGAACCGGGCCTTGGCGGTGATCCACGCGTGCGGCTCCCCGGACACGACGCGCTCCCATTTCGACGCCCAGGACTACATGGAAACCGGGACGCCGGGAGTCAAGAGCACATCTGACGGCTGGCTGGCGCGCGCGGTCAAGACGCGGCCGGCGAACCCGACGCCGTTCCGTGCGGTCGCGATGGGCCCGGCGCTCCCGCGGACGCTCCAGGGTGACGTCGGCGCAATCTCGATGCAGTCCATCGAGCGCTTCGACGTCCGCGCCGGCTCCGATGGGAGCGTGCGGCGGGGATTCGAGTCGCTCTATGAGCAAGGAGTCCGTGACCTCCTCCACGGGACGGGGCGCGAGACCTTCGAGGCGGTGAAGATGCTCCGCAGCGTCAACGCCTCGCACATCCCGCCGGCGAACGGCGCCGACTATCCACGCGGCCAGCTCGGCGAGGCGCTGCGCCAGATCGCCCAGCTCATCAAGGCGAGCGTCGGCCTCGAGGTCGCGTTCGCCGACATGCAGGGCTGGGACACCCACGTCGGCCAGGGCGCCGAGCGCGGGCAGCTCGCCCTCCGCTTCCGCGAGTTCGGGGGGGCGCTCGCGGCCTTCGCTCTGGACCTCGGCAGCAAGATGGCGGACGTCGTCGTGATCACGATGTCGGAGTTCGGCCGGACCGTCGCGGAGAACGGCAACCGGGGGACCGACCACGGTCACGCGACGGCGATGCTCGTTCTCGGCGGCGGTGTGCGCGGCGGCCGCGTGTACGGGCGCTGGCCCGGGCTCGCCCGCCACCAGCTCTTCGAGGGCCGTGACCTCGCCGTGACGACGGACTTCCGCACCCTTTTCTCCGAGGTCGCGACGCGCCATCTCGGCGCGCCGGCCGCGCCGCTTTTCCCGGGCTTCAGGGCCACGCAGTCATCGCTCGGGCTCTTCGCATAGTCTCGCGCCCGACGCGGGCTGCTCGCGCCGCCGCGACGTAATTGCGCCCGTTGCACGCCCTGTGGTACCGTCCGCGCGCATGGGCGAGAACGTCATGCTGGCTCGCGACCGCGCGGTCGCGACCGTCACGCTGAACCGTCCCGACCGCCGTAACTCGCTGAGCGACGCGATGCTGACCGACCTGGCCACGGCGTTCGCGGAGCT
>QHSV01000046.1 GCA_003221655.1 Candidatus Rokuibacteriota bacterium | reverse complement strand
ACGCCGAAGACCATGGGGGGCATTCGGGACGTCGACATGCTGCCGCCGGTCGTCGAGGCGATGAAGGCGCAGAAAGCGCAGCAGGCGGCCACCTGCCTCAAGCTTGGTCTGGGCGCCCCAGAATCAGGCCGCGACTATGTTTTCTCTGGGTCGCGGGGTGGCCTGCTGAAGCCGAACTTCCTCAGGGACTACATCTGGTATTCGACGCTGAAGAAGGCCGGCCTCCGGCGGCGCACGATGTATCAGACGAGGCACACATTTGCGAGCAACGCGCTCGCTGCCGGCCAGGCGCCGTCGTGGGTCGCTCAAATGCTCGGGCACACGACGCCCGAGATGCTTTTCACGGTCTACGCTCGGTACATCCCGAATCGAACGCGGAGAGATGGGAGCGCATTCGCCAGCCGGATGAGCGAAGCGGCTCTTCCCGAGGCTCAGAAGGCGCTTGCCGTAATCCCGAAATAATCCCGCAGTGCGTGGTGATCTCGGGATTTAGTTCAACGGCGCGTAGGGTTAGAAGAAGAATGGTGCCGAAGCGGGGACTCGAACCCCGACACCCTTGCGGGCACTAGACCCTGAATCTAGCGCGTCTGCCAATTCCGCCACTTCGGCCCGAAAAGCGTGAGTCATAATACCGTTCAGCCATGCCAAGTCAAGCTAGTGAGATCTCCGGCGACCGCCCCGTCGCGACCAACCGTCGCGCCCGGCATGAGTACGAGATCCTCGAGACGGTCGAGGCCGGCCTCGTGCTCAGGGGCACCGAGGTTAAATCGCTCAGGGCGGGTCTGGTCAACTTCAAGGATAGCTATGCCTCCGTCCGCAACGGCGAGGGGTGGCTCCTGGGCTGCCACATCAGCCCTTACAGCCACGGCACCGACGCCAACCATGAGCCCGAGCGGGATCGAAAGCTTCTTCTTCACAAGCGCGAGCTGTCCCGTCTCTCCGGCAAGATCAGCGAGCGTGGATTGACGCTCGTTCCCTTGCGCCTCTACTTCAGGGCCGGCCGGGCCAAGATCGAGCTCGGTCTGGCGCGCGGCAAGAAGCTCCACGACAAGCGGTCCGCCCTGCGCGAGCGGGAGGTGCGCCGCGAAATGGACAAGTCCGTACGCGCTGCTCGACGCGGCGCGTGGTAGCGCGTGCTATACTTGCGGAAAATCCAGTGGTTAAGGGGGCGACAGGCTTCGACGGGGATCAGTGAGGTCCAGGCTGCGTCTCGAGGTTTCTCTCCCCTCGTTAATAAGAGAGAACGGTATAGCTGCCAACACACAGCTAGCCCTGGCGGCCTAACACCCGCCAGCGTCCGCCGGCTCGAGCCATCAGGGACCGGGAACGGGCGTCATATTCTGGTGGCTGGCTCCGAACCTGGCCTCAGGGGAGGGGCGAGACTATTGAGGCTGGCTGCGCGGTGATCCGGCCGATCGGAGTGCCGCGCGGCGAGAAGCAGTAACGTAGATCGGCTATCGACGTAGACGCCTGCGGCTGAGGGTTTCCGGACGTGGGTTCGATTCCCACCGCCTCCACCAAATCTCAACGCGCGCATTCTTGTGTGACCGCGAACGACTCGGCTGCCGTGCTGTTCGACTTCGGGGGCACGCTGGACGCCGACGGGCTCCCCTGGAAGGAACGCGTGTTCCGCCTGTTCTGCGAGGAGGGCGCCGGCGTGGCCCGCGAGCGCTTCGATCCTTCGTTCTACGCGGCGGACGACGCGCTCGTCGGCGCCATCCCGGCGACGTCCTCATTCCAGGAGACGGTCGCGAGGCTCGTTACCGGCGTCGCGGTTCTCCTCGAGCTTCCCGATCACTCGATCGCCGACCGGGTGGCGCGTCGCTTCCTCGGCGATGCGCTGACGACGATTGCCGGCAACGTCCCGCTCCTGAGCGAGTTGGCCCGGCGTTACCGCCTCGGAATCGTCTCCAACTTCTACGGCAACTTGACGCGCGTGTGCGACGATGCCGGCATCCGCTCTTTGTTCGGCGCCCTTGTCGATTCGGCCGAGGTCGGCTGGACCAAACCCGACCCGCGGATCTTCCAGCGTGCGCTCGGAGCCCTCGGGGTCTCCGCCTCGGCCGCCACCTTCATCGGCGATTCGCTGCCGCGCGACATGGCGGGCGCGCGCGCGGTCGGGATGCGCCACATCTGGCTCGCAGGCGCTGAGCCGTCCGCGGACGGCCCGTGCTGTCGCGGCGACCGTCAGATCCGCTCGCTCCGTGAGCTGGAGGCGATCCTCCTGTGAGGCGGCCGCTCACCGGCGGCATCATCGCGGCGGGTGAGGGGAGCCGGCTGCACCGGGGCGGGTTCGCGATGCCGAAGCCGATGGTCCCGATTGCGGGCGTGCCGCTGATCGAGTCGGTGATCCGCAACTTCTGCGCCGCGCGCATCGCGCCGCTCGCCATCATCGTGAATGAGCAAGAGCGAGCGTGCGTGGACTGGGTCCGGGCGCGCTTTCCCGGCCTCGACGTCGAGTTCATCGTCAAGACGACGCGCTCGTCGCTCGAAAGCTTCGGCGAGGTGATCGCGCGATATCCCGGCGGCCGGATGCTCGTCTCCACGGTGGACGCCTGGTGCGTCGAGACCGACTTCGTGCACTTCGTCGAGGCGGCGGCGCGGCGGCCAGCCGAGGCGACCGTGCTCGCGGTCACGCCGCTGGTCGCCGACGAAAAACCGCTGCGGGTGTCCATGACCGCCGACGGGCGCGTGACGGACGTGGGGGGCGACGCAGGCGACCTCGTCACGGCCGGGATGTACCTGGTCTCCGAGCGCGTGCGCACGCTCAGGGTCCCGGCCGGGCTCGAGCGGCTCCGTGAGTTTCTGGCGTGGCTCGCCCGCTCAGGTGCGCCGGTGTACGGCGAGGTCATCGAGCGGGTTGTCGACGTGGATCGGGCCGAAGACGTCGCGCTTGCCGAAACGCTGGCCTTGGCGGGGCGGGTATCATGAGTCGATTGGGAGGATTCGAGTGAGGAACTCGTGCTGGGGCATCTTTCGCGAATCGACCCATTCGCCGGGCCGTGAATCCGACGACACCGAAATCTTGAGGTTGACCGGGAAGCACCTGGAGGCCAAGGGATTCCAGGTCAAGCTTCGGACCGCGGACGAGATCAGCGAGATCGACGAGGACCGGCCGCGCTTCGTCTTCCTCATGTGCGAACGGGTCGATGTGCTCGACCGGCTGCGAGCCCTCGAAGTGAGCGGCGTGCCGCACGTGAACAGCCCCCGCGCGGTCCAAAACACCTACCGCGACCGGATGATCGCGGTGCTGGACGAAGCGAACGTGTCCTTCATCCGGAGTCTTCTCGTCCCGACCACCGAGCGGCCCGACCCGGGCCCGCTCCCTGTCTGGGTGAAACGTGGGGACGTCCACAACACTCAGGAGGGCGACGTCGTGTTCGCGTCGACGGGGGCGGTCGTCGAGAGCGCCCTCCGGGGGCTCGCCGAGCGCGGCATCGCCCGCGCCGTCATCCAGCCGCACGTCGACGGCGACCTGATCAAGTTCTACGGGATCGGCGCCGGCGGCGGTCCGCATCGCGAGCCGCCGTGGTTTCGCTGGTTCTACCACAAGGATCAGCAACTGGCGGGACACGCGTTGGACCCGCGCCGGCTCGCGCAGCTCGTGCGCAAGGCGGCGGCAGCCCTCGGCCTCGAGGTGTACGGAGGTGATGCGATCGCGACGGCGACGGGCGAGCTGGTGCTGCTGGACGTGAACGCCTGGCCGAGCTTCGCGCTCTACCGCGACGAGGCCTCGGCGGCCATCGCGTCCTATCTGGCCCTTCGATTCTCGGGAGGACGGCGGTGACAACGCGCCGTGAGGTTGGTCCCCGCTCGCAGAAGATCGTCGCCCAGGAGCGGCGCCACCTCGCTCCGGGCGCGCAGGGCTTTTCCCTCTACGCCGGCCTGGCCATGGCGCGCGGCGTCGACTGCACCCTGATCGATGAGGACGGCCACGAGTACATCGACTTCATCGCCGGCATCGCCGTGGGCAGCGTCGGTCACTGCCATCCCCACTACGTCGAGGCGCTCAAGCGCCAGATCGAACGGCTGACCTTCGGCAGCTTCACCACGGAGACGCGCGCGAAATTTCTCGATCTCGTGGCCTCCGTCACGCCTGAGGGCCTGACGCGCATCCAGATGTTCTCCGGTGGCGCGGAGGCGGTCGAGGCCGCGCTGCGGCTCGCGCACGCGGCGACCGGCAAGTCCGAGGTGCTCGGGTTCTGGGGCGGCTTCCACGGCAAGACGGCCGGCGTGCTGCCGCTGCTCGGCAGCGAGTTCAAGCACCACCTCGGGCCGTTCGTGCCGGGCCGCTATTCCTCGCCCTACGCCGATTGCTACCGCTGTCCGTTCAAGCTGAGGTATCCGGACTGCGGTATCGCGTGTGCGGAGTTCGTACGCGACGTCATTCGCTATCAGACCGCCGGCGAGATCGGCGCGATCATCGTCGAGCCGATGCAGGGCACCGCCGGCAACATTATCCC
>QHSV01000045.1 GCA_003221655.1 Candidatus Rokuibacteriota bacterium | reverse complement strand
CGGGCCGACTTCGAGACTACCTGACGGCCCATCCCTCTCGGCCCGTGCTGGTCGTCGAGGTCGCCGATACGTCGCTCGCGCTCGACCGGCTGCGTAAAGGCGGCCTGTACGCGCGAGCGGGGATCGCCGACTACTGGGTGGTCAACCTGATCGACGAGGTGCTCGAGGTCTACCGGGAGCCGGTGCGCGCCCCATCGGGGCGCGGCGGCTGGAAGTACGACTCGGTCCGCCTGCTCCGGCGCAACGCTATCGTCACGCCGCTAGCCGCGCCGCGAGCGCGCATCCGCGTCGCCGCGCTGCTGCCGTAGTTTTGCAGCGTGGAAAGGGTCCTGCCGAGCCCGTGGCGCGCCGTCGTGGCCGCCACCGTGCTCAATGCCCCGCTCGGCTCGCTCTACGCGTTCAGCGTGTTCTTGAAGCCGCTGGAAGCGCTGCTCGGGCTGAGCCGAGCCGATCTCGCGCTCGTCTTCGCCCTGGCATCCGGCGGATTCGGCGCCGGCATGATTCTGGCGCCCCACTTCTTCGGCCTCGCGGCGACCTCGACACTGGTGCTGGCCTGCGCGACCGCGAGCGCGCTGGGTATCGCTGTTGCCGCAACAGCGGGCGGTCTCCTCCAGCTGGCCGTCGGGTACGGGGTGTTGTTCGGCGCCGGTGGCGGCGCCGCCTACATCCTCGCGCAGCAGGCCGTGAACCTGGCCGTGACGAGACGCCACGGTCTGGTGAACGGCTATATCGTCGGCCTGTATCCGGCGGGCGCGATGATCGCCGCGCCCCTCTTCGGTTGGTCCATCCGCGATTTCGGCGTGCGGGCCACGCTCGGGGGCCTCGCCACCGTCCTGGCCGTCACCGGGTCGATCAGTGCCTGGCTGATCGCGCAATCCCGCGTCACGCTGGCGGTGGCGGCCGCCGCGAGCATCGCACCTGACGAGGGAGAACGACGCCGGCCCGTGTTCTGGCGGCTGTGGATCGTTTTCTTCCTGGCGGCCTCCGCCGGGCTGATGGTGCTCAGTCAGGCCGCCGGCATCATCACGGCCTATGGCGGCGCGACCCCGCTCGCCATCTACGGCACCACGTTCATCGCCGGCACGATCGCTGTCGCACGCCTGGGGGGCGGCTGGATGGTCGACTGGCTGACCATTCCCGCAGTGGCAGCCGGCGCCCACGCCGTCGCCTTCGCCGGCAACGTGGCGCTGACGCTGTGGCCCGGCCCCGGCGTGTCGGTCCTCGCGCTGGCGCTCGTGGGCCTGGGCTACGGCGTCATCTCGGGTGTCACGGCGGCTGCGGTGGCCGTGTACTGGAGGCGCGCGCTGTATGGCCGGATGGCCAGCCGGATCTATCTGGCGTGGTGCGCGGCCGCCATCGTCCTGCCGATCACTGCTGGCTACCTGTTCGATCTGACTCATGGCTATGGATCGGCGATCCTCATCGCCGCCGGCGGCAATGCTCTGGGCATTCTCGTGGCGCTCGGGCTGCCCCACCAGCGCACGGCTGGCGCCGAAGGTCAGTCGCTTGACGGCGGGTCCGACAGTGCGGTACCAGGGGTGCAATGAAGATCCGCATCGGAGTGGGATCCGCAGGCGCTTCCTCGACGCCCGACGCGCTGGCCGAGCTCGTCACGGGTCTCGACGACCTGGGGTTCGATTCCCTGTGGCTCTCGGAGGTGCTGACCGCACCCGTGCTCGACCCCGTGGTGGGCCTCTCCTGGGCGGCCGCGAGCAATCCGCGCTTGAAGCTCGGGACCACGATGCTACTGCCGGGACGCCATGTGCTCCGGCTCGCCAAGCAGCTCGCGAGTCTGGACGTGTTGTGCAAAGGCCGGTTGCTCGTGACGCTGGTTCCCGGGCTCACCTACGCGCCCGAGCGCGACGCCATCGGCGTCGATCCCAAGCGCCGCGGCGCGTTCATCGACGAGGCGCTTCCGCTCTTGCGGCGTCTATGGGCGGGCGAGACGGTGAGCCACGAGGGCACCGCCGGCAGCTTCCGTGACGTCAAGCTCTCGCCCCTGCCGGTGCAGCAGCCGCTCGAAGTGTGGTTGGGCGGCACGGCCCCCGCCGCCCTCGAACGCTGTGGTCGCCTGTCCGACGGCTGGCTCCCCTCGCTGTGCACGCCCGAAGAGGCCGCCGCGGGACGCGTCGTGATCGAAGAGGCGGCGGCCCGGGCCGGGCGCTCGATCAGCAGCGAGCACTTCGGCGTGAGCATCGGCTACGCGGGTGCGCCCCTCGACCCGGCCACCGCGCGCATGATGGCCGCCCGGCGTCCGCGAGCGCTCGAGCTCACGCCGGTGGGGTTGCCTGCGTTGCGAAAGTTGATCGAGCGCTTCATCGCCGTCGGCTTCTCCAAGTTCGTCGTGCGTCCGGTGGTCGCGCCCGCGTCCTGGCGCGCCGAGCTCGAGAGCCTGTCCGCGGCGGTGGGTGACCTCCAGACCTGACGCAGCGGGAAGGACAAGAACAATGGATGAGATGAAAGCGGTCGATCTCGGTCAGATCATGCGCAGCATTCGAGGCTCTGGCCGGCCCAACACGGTCCTCTGGCAGGCGCCCGACAGCGTCGCGTTCGTCGCACGGGGCCGCGAGTTCCGTAGCGAGTTCCACAGTGACCCGAGCGACGAGGTCATGTACATGATCAAGGGCGACATGAACCTCCACTACCGGACGCCGGACGGCGACGAGAAGATCGCGGTGATCCGTGAGGGCGAGATCGTGTATTGCCCGGCGGGCACCCCGCACTCACCGCGGTTCTCGCCCGATTCGTTCGTTCTCGTCCTCGAGCGCAAGCGGCGGCCGGACGAGCGCGACCGCTTCACGTGGTATTGCGCCAAGTGCGGTGCTCAGCTCCACGAGAGCGTCAAGCAGGTCGCCGACTACAACCAGGATCCAGTGTCGCGCGCCTACGAGGAGTTCTACGGGTCCGAAGCCCATCGGACCTGCAGCCGCTGCGGCCACGTCACCCCGCGCCCGCCGGCGAAAGTCTGATCCCCGCGCTCACGGCTCCGGCGGCCGGCGCGCCATCCAGCCAGTGGCTTGTTCGTAGGCCCAGCCGATGCGCAACGCCATCGCCTCCTGGCCGGCGTGGCAGAGGATCTGGAGCGACGTCGGCATTCCATCCACGGAGAAGCCGCTGGGGACGGCGAGGCCGCAGAGCCCGAGGTAGTTGCCGGGCCGCGTGAAGTGCGCGGCGGTGCCCGACTGGTCCGCCCTGTCGATCGGGATCGCCACGGTCTGGGCGGTCGGCGTCAACAGCGCGTCGACGTCGGCGAGCGCCGTGGCGAAGACGCGCTTGTGCTCGTCGCGCGCCGCGAGGGTGAGCAAGTAGTCGCGCGCCGAGATGGTCCGGCCGAGCTGGATGCGCGGACGCACGTGCGGGTCGGTGGGGAGGCTTTCGTCGTCGACGAGGTGGCCGACGAATCGGTAGCCCTCGGCGCCGATGATGCGCCCGGTCGCCGCGGCGTAGTCGCTCAGGCGGTGAGGAAGCTCGACGCGGACGATCCGGGCGCCGAGCTTGGCGAGCGCGTCGATCGCGGCGTCGTACGCGAGCAACACTTCCTTGTCGACACCCGTGCGCTCCACGTCGGGTAGGACGGCCAGACGCAGACCCGCGACGCCTCCCCGGAGGGTGGGAAGAGGATCGGCGGGCGTCCACGCAAACGTCTGCGGATCCTTGGGGTCAGGGCCGCTCAGCACGCGGTAAATCAGCGCGGCGTCCTCGACCGAGCGCGCCAGTGGTCCGGGCGTGTCGAGCGTCGAGCTGAGCGGCAGGACGCCATAGGTGCTGATCCGTCCTGCCGTCACCTTGAGCCCCACGAGGCCGCACCAGGCCGCGGGAATGCGTACGGAGCCTCCCGTGTCGGTGCCGATCGCGACCGGCGCGAGGCCCGCAGCGACGGCGACGCCCGACCCGCTGGACGAGCCGCCGGGCGTACGATGCACCTTGAGGTCCCACGGATTGCGCGGGGCACCCATGTGCGTGTTGGTGCCCCAACTGCCCATCGCGAACTCGACCGTGTGCGTCTTGCCGAGGACGATCATGCCGGCGGCGATGAGTCGCTCGGCGAGCGTCGCGGTGACCGGCGACACACGCTCGGCCCACACCTTCGACCCGCCGGTGGTCACGCGCCCCTCGAGGTCGACGAGATCCTTGAGCGCGATGGGGACG
>QHSV01000044.1 GCA_003221655.1 Candidatus Rokuibacteriota bacterium | reverse complement strand
TGCTCTCGACCGTCGCGGGGCTCTACCGGGTGCCGAACGTGCGCTTCGACACGACGATCGCCTACACGAACAACCCCTACTCGGGCTCGATGCGCGGCTACGGCAACCCCGAGTCCACGTTCGCGGTCGAGTCCCAGATGGACGACCTCGCCGACCGGCTCGGCATCGACCGACTCGAGCTCCGGCGGCTGAACGCGTCGAAGCCCGGCGACGTCAATCCGCAAGGATTCGTGCTCACGTCGTTCGCCATGCGCGAGTGTCTCGAGGCGGCCGTGGAGGAGATCGCGAAGGACCCGCCGCCGATCGCGACCGGCTGGGAGCGCGGTGTGGGCTACGCGGGCATGTTTCACGTCGGCGGCGGCGCGCGGATCTACCGCTCGGACGGATGCGGCGCGATCGTGAAGCTCGACGACTTCGGCAAGGTCACGCTCATCACGGGGGCGAGCGAGATCGGTCAGGGCTCGGAGACGGTGCTCGCCATGATCGTCGCCGAGACACTGGGCGTGCCGCTCGAGCGTGTCGACGTGATCAATTCCGACACGAGCGTGCGACCGTGGGACGTCGGAACGCACGCGAGCCGCACCACATTCGTCGCCGGCAACGCCGCGCGCCTGGCGGCGGAGAAGGTGAGGACGCAGCTGCTCGACATGGCCGCCGCGCAGTTCGATGAGCCGGCGGCGGCTCTCGGCGTGAAGGGCGGTTGGGTTTTCTTCAGGCGCGACCCGCAGCGGCGGGTACAATACGAGGCCGTTGCCAGGGCGGGGCACTTCCGGGATGGCGGGCGCGTGCTGGTGGCCGAGGCGTTCTACGATCCGCCCACCACGATGCTGGACAAGGACTTTCAGGGGAACGTTTCGGCCGCCTACACCTCGGCGTTTCAGGCGGTGCTGGTCGACGTCGATCCCGAGAGCGGGCGGGTCGTCGTTCGCAAGATGGTGTCCGCGCACGACGTGGGCCGGGCCCTCAACCCGGCCGCCGCCGAGGGCCAGGTGCACGGCGGCGTCCACATGGGGCTCGGCTACGCGCTCTCCGAGAAGCTCGTCGTCGATAGAGGACAGGTACTGACCCAGACGTTCATGGACTACGCGGTCTTCAAAGCTGGCGACATGCCCGAGATCGTCGTGCGGTTGATCGAGTCCGTCGACGCGGAAGGACCGTTCGGCGCCAAGGGCCTGGGTGAGTCCGGCGTCATCCCCGTCGCCGCCGCGGTCCGCAACGCGATCAAGGACGCGATCGGCGTGCGTTTCCACGAGCTGCCGATCACGCCCGAGCGCGTGCGCGCGGCGCTGGAGGTACGGTAAGCGTGAGGCGGCGGCTCCTCGGCGCGGACGGTTCCGGGATGCTCGATGGGCGGGTGGTTCGTGAGTGGGCAGCCACGCACCATCCGCGGTGGGGGCCGAAATGAAGCTCTTCGAAGGCGTTCGCGTCTTGGACCTCTCGCGCATGCTCGCGGGACCGTACGGCTCGATGCTGCTGGCCGACATGGGCGCCGAGGTCATCAAGATCGAAGACCCGGATGGTGGCGATCCGATGCGCATGATGGGGCCGCCGTTCCTGCCAGACGGAGAGTCGGCGTACTTCCTCGCGATCAACCGGAACAAAAAGTCGCTCGCGCTCGATCTGTCGCGCGACCGAGGCCGTGAGGTCCTGTACGACCTCGTCCGGCAGGCGGACGTGGTCTGGGAGAACTTCCGGCCCGGCATCATGGAGCGCCTCGGGCTCGCGTACTCGAAGCTCTGGGCCCTCAATCAGCGGATCATCGTCTGCTCCATCTCCGCCTACGGGCAGGAGGGGCCGTACCGCGACTGGCCGGCGTTCGACCTCGCCCTCCAGGCCATGGGCGGGGCGATGTCCGTTACCGGGGATCCCGGTGGGCGCCCGGTCCGTATGGGGCTGCCCATGGCCGACCTCGCCGGTGGGCTGTTCGGCGCCTTTACGGTCGCGGGCGCCCTCTTCCGGCGCGAGCGGACGGGCGAGGGCGCCCACGTCGACCTCTCGCTGCTCGACTGCCAGGTCTCGCTGCTCACGTACATCGCGCAATACTTCTGGACGAACGGGCGAACCCCGACTCCGCTCGGCTCGGGTCACGCCTCGGTCGTGCCGTACTCGGCGCTCCAGACGCGTGACGGCCATCTGATCGTCGCGATCTTCGCCGAGAAATTCTGGGGATTGTTCTGCCGCGCCGTGGACCATCCGGAGTGGGAGCGCGACCTGCGGTTCGCGACCAACCGCGACCGCGTCCTCCACCGCGACGTCTTGATGCCTCTGGTCGAGGCCGCCTTCAGAACGCGGACGACCAAGGACTGGCTCGAGCGGCTTCAGGTGCTCGGCGTTCCGGCGACACCGATCCTGAGCGTCGACCGCGTATTGTCGGATCCCCAGGTGTCCCAGCGCGGCATGGTCGTCGAGATGGATCACCCACGCTACGGCAAGACGCGGACGCTCGGGACGCCGATCAAGGTTGATGGGGCGATGGGTCTGGAGGTGACACCGGCGCCGCGGCTCGGCGAGCACACCGATCAGGTTCTGGCCGGGGTGCTCAAGTACTCGAACGTGAAAATCACGGAGCTGCGCGCGACGGGAGCGATTGCGTGAGGGCTCGGCCAGCCGCAACTCGGCCCGGGGCGGGGCCCCTCGAGTGCGAGGCACGCCGATGGACATAACAGTGCTCGGCGGAGGCAACGGGGGATTCGCGACCGCGGCGGATCTCGCCCTCGCGGGCCACAGCGTGCGCCTCTGGAGCCGGTCACAGCAGGCGCTCGGGCCGCTGGCCGACGACCCGACGATCGTCCTGGCGGCCGAGGGGCGACAAGGCACAGCACGCCTCGCGCGCGCGACGACGGAGCTCGCCGAGGCCGTCGCCGGCGCCGAGATCGTGATCGCGCCGCTCCCCGCGACGAGCCATGACGACCTGGCCAAGCGCCTCGCGCCGCACGTGGACTCCCGGCAGATCATCCTGCTCGCGCCGGGCACGCTCGGCACCTACACCATGGCGCGCGCGCTCGCCCGTGCCGGCGCGGCGCTACCCTACGCTCTCGCCGAGACGGGCACGCTGCCGTATCTCACGCGGAAGACCGGCCCCGCGACAGTGTCGGCGCCGGTGCGCGCCGCGAATCTCCCCCTCGGCGTTTTCCCGGCGTCGCGGACCGAACGGACGATCGCGCGCCTGGCCGAGCTCTTCCCGTCCATCCGACCGTGCGCCGACGCGCTGGACGCCGCGCTGACGAACGCGGGCCCGGTGATTCACCCGCCGCTCGTGCTCTTGAACGCGGGTCCGATCGATGGCGGGCGCTTCGACATTCACGCGGCAGGTGCCACGTCGAGCGTCCGCCGCCTGATCGACGCGGTCGACGCCGAGCGGGTCGTGACCCGGAAGGGCTGGGAATATCCCGCGCCCCACTACGAGCTCGCTACCTATTACGAGGAGCCGCGCGCTGCCGAAGGGCTCTACGGTGCCGGCGCCAGGGCAAAGCTCGTCGCCAGCGGGCTCTGGAGCGAGATCCTCACGTTCGAGCATCGGTACGTGACGGAGGACGTGGCCCTCGGCCTCGCGCTTTTCGAGTCCGCCGGCCGGGCGGCCGGGATCGAGACGCCAGCGGTCTCGGGGCTTCTGCTGATCTTTCGCGCGCTGCTCGGACGCGAGCTCTCCGGCCGGGGGCGGGCGCTCGAGCATCTGGGGCTCGGCGATTTCACTCGGCGTGAGATCCGCGCGTTCCTCCACGACGGCTGGGAGTCGCCGATGTGGGCGAAGGCGCTCCGGTGAGCCCGATCGCCAGGGCGGTCCTCCTTTGCCTCCTGCTGGTCACGCTGAGCGGGCTCCCCGCCGCCGCTCAGCCAGGCGTCGGCGACACGGAAATCGTGCTCGGCTCGACTTCGTTCGCGGGACCCCTTGCCTTCACGGGCGAGCAGATCACGAAGTTCGGCCTCGATCTCTATTTTCGGGTCGTCAACGAGGCGGGCGGGATCCACGGGCGCAAGGTCCGGACCGTCTCCTACGCCGCTGACAGCGACATGCCGCAGGCGGCAGTCGCCAACA
>QHSV01000043.1 GCA_003221655.1 Candidatus Rokuibacteriota bacterium | reverse complement strand
GCTCCGGGCCGCCGTGAACGTGGACGGGCGGCCGTTCGACATCATCACGCTTCCCGTGCCCGCGTTGCGGCACTACGTCCGGACGGGGCCCCTGCTCGAGGAGCAGAAGCGGCGGGACTTTCTCGGCGCGTGGTACCGGGACTTCAAGGTCGGCGATGAGGTCCACTGGGTGCCGGCGGTGAGCTACCTCAACTTCGTGGTCACCAACGGCCTCGCGCTCGTCCCGGCCTACTGGCGCGAGGGGCTGCCAGAGCGCGAGCGGGAGAAGGACGAGTTCGTGCGGCAGACGCTCCAGCGTCTGTTTCCGGAGCGGCGCGTGGTGCAGATCAACCCGCTGGACGTGAACTGGAGCGGCGGAGGGATGCACTGCATCACCCAGCAGCAGCCCAGGGTGCCGTAGCCCGCCCGGCTATTCCTCGGGCTGCACGTGCCCATCTACGAGCTGGCGTTCCTCTGGGGCATCGGGCCACGAGTCGATGAGGCGGGCGTCGACCTAGCCGCCGGCGTCGCACGCCGCGAGCCTCGCTGAATAGAAGCTCCGCTCACGCGCGTTGTCGGTGAGCTCGAGCGCCCGGCGATACTCGGCGGCCGCCTCCGTCCAGCGCCCGAGGCGCCGGAGAAAGTCGCCCCGGGCGGCGGGCAAGAGGTGATAGCCGCGAAGGGCCGAGGGGTCGATCGCATCGAGCGCCGCGAGACCCGTGGCCGGCCCGTGCGCCAGGCCGATCGCCACAGCGCGGTTCAGCTCGACCACGGGCGAGGGCGCGACCTCGGCGAGGGCTCGATAGTGCGCGACGATCGCCGGCCAGTCCGTGGCTTCCCAGGAAGCCGCGCGCGCGTGGCAGGCGGCGATGGCGGCTTGGAGCTGGTATGGGCCCGCACGCGCCATCGAGCCGGCGCGATCGAGACAGGCGAGACCTCGAGCGATCCGCGCCCGATCCCAGCCGGAGCGATCCTGGTCGGCGAGCAGCACGAGATTACCGTCGGCGTCCGTGCGCGTCGTCGCGCGAGAGGCCTGGAGCTCCATGAGCGCGAGGAGCCCGAGCACCTCGGGCTCGTCCGGCATCAACTCGGCCAGGATTCGTCCGAGGCGACTGGCCTCCTCGCAGAGGTCGTGGCGCACGAGGGCGTCGCCGCTGTGCGCGGCATAGCCCTCGTTGAAAATCAGATAGACGGCCGCGAGCACGGCCGGCAGGCGCTCGGCCAGCTCGGGGCCTTGGGGAACTTCGTAGGGCAGGGCGCGCTCGCGGATCGTTCGCTTCGCGCGCACGAGCCGCTGGGCGATCGTCGGCTCCGGCGCGAGAAACGCGCGGGCGATCTCGGCTGTCGAGAGACCTCCCACCAGCCTCAGCGTCAGCGCCACGCGGCTGTCGGCGGGCAGACCCGGGTGACAGCAGGTGAAGATCAGCCGGAGCCGGTCGTCGGGAATCGTGTCGGGATCGGTCACGTCAGGGCCCTCGTCCATCGCACCGAGCACAGCCTCGTAGGCGATCGCGTCGGCCCGCCCCTCGGCCCTGCGCGCGCGGCGCAGCCGATCGAGCGCGCGGCGCCGCGCCGTGGTGAGGAGCCAGGCACCTGGACGATCCGGCGTTCCCCTCACGGGCCAATGATCGAGCGCCTGCTGGAACGCCTCCTGAACGATCTCTTCGGCCGCGTCGATGTCGCGCACGATGCGAAGCACGGCGGCGACCACGCGCGCGTACTCGAGACGGAACGCCTCGGCGACGCGCGCGTGAACCTCGCCGCTCGGCGTCTGCCCGTGGTCGCTCGATCCCACGGGCAGACATGTTACCCGACCTACATGGGCCAGATCGGCCGCACCTCGACGTAGCCGCCACCTTCACGAAGCGGGATCTTCTTCGCCCACTCGACGGCTTCCTTCATGGTGTCGCACTCGATCAGGTAGAACCCGCCCAGGACCTCTTTCGTCTCGGTGAAGGGCCCATCCGTGACCTGGCGTTGCCCGGCCTTGAGACGGACGCGGCTGGCCTCCTCGTCCGGACGCAGACGCTCCCCGTGGACCATCTTGCGGGCAGCCTGCAGCTCTTCCGCGAAGCGCTGGTGGCCTTGCACCATGGCCTCCATTTCGGCCTTCTGCGGGGGCGGTGCCGCCTTGTCGCCGCCGATGAGCAGCATGTAGCGCATACGAGCCTCCTTCATCGTGAAAGTCTCGGCCACCCCTGGACCGCAAGAGCCCCGGCAGCCACTCACCCAATACGACGCCGGTGACCCACGAGAATCGACATCGTATGCCGGATCGGCGGCTGCCGCATCGCCTCGACGACGTTGACGATCCTGTGGCGACCCGCTACCGTACGTCCATGGCCGCCGCGACCGACGCCGTCGACCGGATCCGTATCACCACCGTCGTCGACAACTATATCGACAACCTGCGGCAGGACGACGCGGTGGCCCGCCGGTACAGCGCGTTCGTGGCGGGGAAAATGCCGGACCTCCGCGCTGAGCATGGTCTTGCGCACCTGGTGGAGATCACGCGAGGCGGCGACCGCTTCACCATGGCCTTCGACTTCGGCCTCACTCCGGAGACGCTGAACCACAACTTCCGTGAGCTGGCCCTCGACCCGGCGTCGATCGACGCGCTCGGTCTCTCCCACGGCCATCGGGACCACTGGGGCGGGCTCACCGGCTTCCTCCACGCGTGGCGGCGGCGCCTCCGGCGCGATCTGCCCTTCTACGGGGGCGTCGATCACTTCCGCGCCCGCTGGCAGCAGCGCGGCGAGCGCCGAGTCTACAGCGGTCGGCTGTCCCGCGATGAGATCGAGCGCTACGAGGTTCCGGTCACGCTCGTGACCAAGCCGATGCTTCTCACCGAGGGCGTGTGGCTGTCCGGCGAGATGCACGCGGCCGAGGAATGGGAGACCATCCCGAGCAATCTCCGTGTCGAGGAGGACGGCGAGCTGATCCAGGACACGTTCATCGGCGAGCAGACGCTGGTGGCCAACGTGCGCGACCGCGGTCTGGTCGTGGTCACGTCGTGCTCGCACCGCGGCATCGTCGGCATCTGCCGGAACGCCGTGCGGATCACGGGCGTCCCGCGCGTGCACGCGGTCATCGGCGGGTTCCACCTGAGCGGCCTCGAGGAGGCGCGCATCACACGGGTGGTCGACGCCTTTCGCGACCTCGACGTCGAGCACCTGGTGCCCCAGCACTGCACCGGCATCGAGGCCATCTGCGCCGTCGCCCAGCGGGTTCCCGGACGGTTCACCGCCAGCTCGGTGGGCACGACCTTCGAGTTCGCCGCACCGAACTAGTACTTCACGGCCGAACGGACACTTCACAGGAGGGATCACCGATGAGCGGACAGGAACAGCTGTTCAGCGCGAATCTGGCCAAGCACGCGGTGTACAAGACCGGCTTGCGGAGCTTCATGGAGTACCGGGACCTCGGCATCGAGCAGGCGACGCACGGGCAATTTCGCGCCCACGTCGTCCGGATCAAGAAGGAGTCGGCCGGCAGTCACGACCTGCACACCACCGGCCTGCACCAGCACAAGTGCGACTTCCAGATGTTCTACGTGCTGAACGGTTGGATCAAGCTCGTCTACGAGGGCCACGGCGAGCATACCTTCGGCAAGGGCGACTGCATCCTGCAACCGCCCGGGATCGTGCACAACGAGCTCGACTGCTCCGACGACCTCGAAGTCCTCGAGATCTACTCGCCGGCCGTGCACGAGACCGTGGTGGTCGACCGGGTGCCGGAAGCCGCCGCGGCGCGCTGACATGCCGAAGATCTGGCGGGTGTACAGCGGCTCGGACGGCAAGTCGCACATCGCCGAGGTGCCAATGGCGATGAAGCCCTTCGCCGACGTCGAGGGCGCGCACGGCGAGGGGACTCCGATGCAGTCGGCGAGCGGGATCTCGTTTCGGATCGCGCCGCCGGGCTATCTGCTCAACTGGCACTGCGCGCCGCGACGGCAGTACTCGATCTCGCTCTCGGGCACCGCCGAGATCGAGGTCGGCGACGGCACGGTGGCGCGCGTCGGGCCCGGTGATGTGGTGCTGGCCGAAGACTTGACCGGCCAGGGGCACATTACCCGTGTCGTCGGGGATCAACCGCGGCTCTACGCGCTCGTGCCCCTGGCGGAGCACTAGACCCTGCGAGGACGGCCGGTACTCGCTACTCGAGCGCCGGCGTTGCCGGCGCAATCGAATCGGCTGGAAGGACACGCCGCTCCGCCCGCTTGACGAGGGCGCGCACACGAGAGGCCAGCCGGCGGGGTTCGACGGGCTTACTCATGTAGTCATCGGCGCCTACCGCGAGGCCTTCTTCCTCACGCTCGAGGTTGGTGTCCGCGGTCAGCATGAGGATC
>QHSV01000122.1 GCA_003221655.1 Candidatus Rokuibacteriota bacterium | reverse complement strand
TTGGGGCTTCTCGACCAGGTCGAGGATCTCGTGCACGCGGCTCTCGACCGGCCGGGCGGCGATCACTCCGTACTGATGGATGCGCTCGCGTGGGACGCGCTGGACCGCGATCACCGGTCCCTGATACCGCTCGGCCACGTCGAGCAGCTGCCGCATGCACGGCGACGGAGCCGCGCCGATGATGTCGTCGCCGAGGAACACGGCGAAGGGCTCGTTGCCGACCAGCGAGCGGGCGCAGAGGATGGCATGGCCGAGCCCAAGCGGCTCTTTCTGGCGGACGTAGGAGACGGAGGCGAGCTCCGAGATGGTCTTGATCTGGGCGAGCTCCTCCGTCTTGCCCCGATCGTTGAGGTAGTACTCGAGCTCGAAGGCCGCGTCGAAGTGATCCTCGATCGCGCGCTTGCCTCGCCCGGTCACGATGATGATCTCGGATAGGCCCGAGGCGACCGCTTCCTCGACGACATACTGGATCATCGGCTTGTCGACGAGGGGGAGCATCTCCTTCGGCTGCGCCTTCGTCGCGGGCAGGAACCGCGTCCCGAGGCCGGCGGCGGGAAAGACCGCCTTGCGCACCTTCATGGTCTCATCATACTCCGGCGGCGATGCTCACGGGCGCGGTCGCCACCGGCCCACGCCCTCCAGCACGGCCACGATCGCCAGGACGCACGCGGCCTGGATCAGGACGAGCACCGCCTCGTGCGGCGTCGCGTCCTTCAACAGGATCGCCGAGAGGCCGAGCGTCGCGGCGAGGAAGAAGATCAGCAGCACGCTCTGCTTCTTGGTGAGCCCCAGCTGCTCGAAGCGATGGTGGATGTGGTCCCGGCCCGTGTAGGCGAGCCACTCCGGCAGCGAATGGACCTTCCCCGTCACGATGCGCGCGACCCCGACGAAGCCGATGTCGAAGAGGGGCACGCCGAGGATGAGCAACGGCGTGAGCAGCGCGATGAGCGGATCCCCTTCGGCCCATTCTCCCATCACCGCGAGGCCGGCGAGGGTGAAGCCGATGAACGTGGCGCCACTGTCGCCGAGGAAGATCTGGGCACGGCCGGAGCGAAAGTTGTACGGCAGGAAGCCGAGGCACGCGCCCACCAGCGCGGCCGACAGGTACATGAGATAGCGCTGCTCCGTCTGCAGCGCGGCGATGCTGAAGAAGATGCCGGCGATGACGCCGAGGCCGGTGGCCAGCCCGTCCATGCCGTCGAGGAACTGGATCGCGTTGGTCACCGTGACGAACCAGAGGATCGTCAGGCCCACGTTCAGCCACGCGAAGCCGGGCACCCAGTAGGGCGCGATGTTGAGGACGACACCGTAGGCGATCGCCGCGACGGCGGCGCCGACGTGACCCAGGAGCTTGAGGGAGGCCCGGAGATCGGTGATGTCGTCCAGGATCCCGATCGCGACGACGAGCGTCGCGCCGACGGCGACTCCCTTGAGCTGGAGCGAGAAGTCGAAGTTGCTCAACACGGTCACCGCGAACGCGCAGTAGACGGCCGCTCCGCCGAGAAGCGGCGTCGCGACGTCGTGCACCTTCCGGGCGGCCGGCATGTCGAGCACGCCCCACCGCAACGCCAGCGCCCGGACGAACGGCGCGGCGAAGAGCGCGACCGCGAACGCGAGCACCACCAGATAGAGCCACGGCAGACGCGCGGCGTGGTCCCGGCCCCAAATCGGCGTGAGCAAGAACAGCCCCACCAGCGCCAGACGGGTCAGATGCGGGATTATTGTAGCGGGGGCCGTGAGGCCGGCTTGCATCGAGGGTGGCCTGAGAGAGGCGCGATCCGGCTCCGTCATAGCGCCTCCAGAAGCGCCGTCGCGACCACGTCCGCCTCGCCGTCGGTCAACAGCGGGTAGCACGGCAGCGACAGACACTCCGCCCACAGCCGCTCCGCGTTCGGATAGCCGGAGAGGCCGAGCGCCTGGTGAATCGGGCGGAAGACCGGACGTCGCGCCGTCACGCCTCGCCGCTCGAGGTGGGCCAGGATGGGAGTCAGCGGCGACTCGATGGCGACCACGAAGCGGTAGTACACGTGGCGCTCGCCCGCGTCGGCCGGGACGCGGCAGCGCGGGGCGCGTGCGAGCGCCGCCCGGTACCGCGCGGCCAGCGCCCGCCGGCGCGCGATGAAGGCGTCGAGGCGTGCGAGCTGGCTCTGGCCGAGCGCCGCCTGCATGTCCGTCATCTTGTAGTTGAAGCGCGGTGCCAGGTCGGTCCGCTCGTCGTAGTCGCGCGCGTCCCGCGCGCGGGCGACGAGATCGGCACGACCGGTGACCGCGCCCCCTTCGCCGGTCGTGAGGAGCTTGGTGGCGTAGAACGAGCACGCGGCGAGCCCGCCGCGCGCGCCCACCGGACGACCGTCGCGCGTCGCGCCCAGCGTCTGGGCGCAGTCCTCCACGAGCGCCACGCCGAGCGCCTGGAAGTCGTCGAGATCCACAGCGAGGCCAAACGGGTGGACGACGATGACGGCGCGCGTTCGCGCCGTGCGCCGGCGTGTCGCGTCCGCGGCCGACAGCCCGAGCGTCTCGGGGTCGGCATCGCCGAGCACCGGCGTAGCCCCGCAGCGCGTGACCGCGTGATAGACCGCGTCGCAGGCGTAGGTCGGAATGATGACCTCGTGGCCCGGACCCACGTCGAGTGCACGCAGCGCGAGCTCGAGTGCGGCACTGCCGGAGCTGACCGCGGCCGCGGCGGCGACGCCCAGGCGCTGCGCCAGGCCGCGCTCGAATGATGCCACCTCCGGCCCCTGCGCCAGGTGACCTCCGCGGACGACGCGCGCGACCCGCTCGGCGTCGTCATGGCCGATCGTCGGTCGAGAGTGGGGGATCACTGTAGCGGGGGCCGTGAGGTCGGCTGGGATCGAGGGTGGCCTGAGACAGGCGCGCGTGGCTCCGACGCGCCCGATCTTGCCGTCTGCGCTACAGGCGGGCGTGGCTCCGACACGCCCGATCTTGCCCTCGGCGCTGCAGACGCGGGTGGCTCCGACACGCCCGCTCCCAGGCGCCGCCTCAGAGATTCAGGAGCAGCCTGACCGACTGGAACGCCTCTGCGTACTTGACCCGCGCCTGAATGCCACGAAAGTTGGCGCACGATCGCGCCAGCTCCAGGATCGTCAGATCTTCGATGTTGGTCTTCGTCACTTGCGACCGATGCGCCTCGAGGCCGGCCAGCTTCGTGTCCAGTACCTCGGCGATGTCCGTGGAGCAGTTCGGAGCGAAGTTCACCGTCGACGGCACCTCGTAGAAGAGGAAGTTCGGCACGTAGCGTGTCGCCGACATGACGCTCTGAGCCAGGTTGCGATGGTCCTGGTGCGTGTCGTCGGGTGAGTTGACGAAGATCATCCGCGGCTCGATTTCCCGGATCACCGACTCGAGCCGGACGATGATCTCCCGCGTGAGCGGCACCTCGGTGTCCCGGTAGTCGCCCCAGAAGACCTCGCGCACGCCCAGGATGCGTGCCGCGTCCTTCTGCTCCTGACGCCGGGCCTCGGCGTCGCCGCCGAGCGCGCCGTCGGAGGCGATGAACAGGTAGACGGCATGCCCGCGCAGCACGTACTTGGCCAGCATGCCGCCGCAGCCGTACTCGATGTCGTCGGGGTGCGCGCCGAAGGCGAGGATGTTCACCTATCGTGGCTCGGGCAACAGAGGCGACCACGTGCTTCCCCCAGAGAGAATGCCGAGGGCCTCATCGCCGTGCATCAATAATAAGTCAAGCGCGGAGAGAAACGGAGCGAATTCCCCGTGTTCCTGGACGTACACGGGGTGCTCGTACCGCTGCGTCTCGACCGCGATCCCTGCGGCCGCGAACTGGTCCGCGTCCAGGTAGAGGGCGCCGTCGCGCCCGGCCAGGTAAATGTCGGCCCCGACGGCCTGACAGAGCCCCACGAGCCGCGCCGTCGCGTCCGTCCGATCCCTGTCGGGGAGGGTGAGATCCGATGCGAGGCGCGTCGGAATCGAGATGCCGAGCGCCCGGGCCAGCCACCGGGCGCTCTCGACGGCGAGCGGCGCCAAGCGATCCCACTCTCGGCCGTAGAAGCTCTGCAGCTCGTCCCGGTGGCGCGGCCACGACGGCGCCCTGGCGTAGGCGTTGTCGATCGCACGGAGGTGCCGCGCACGCCAGGGCTGGGTCGTGTCGATCATCACGTCGCGGATTGCCGTGCCGAGGCGGGCGCGGACCGGGGCCGTCAGCCAACGCGGTCCGTCGCGAGTCTTGATCCGGTTACGGTTCTGCCAGCCATTTTTCTCGTACTGCACGGTGTCGAGAAACACGAAGAGGTCGGCGGCGGCCCACTTGGCGAAGTACCCGAGCCAAGGCAGATAGTGCGGCTGGTGGATCGCGATTTTCATCGGCGCATCTCGGCCGCGCTCACGGCCGCTTCACGAAGATCGGGTTACTGAGCAGGCGCCCGGGACCCCGAACGTCGAGCCGGTAGAACGCGGGCGCGCCGTCGAAGGTGTCGCGGTGGACCACCCGGATCGGCGTCGGTCCGGTCCACGCCCCGACGACCGCGCCGTTGCGCACCAGTGTCAGCCGAGCCTCGCGCAATGGGCGTCCGGTCGCCTCCACAGCCACCGAGATCTCGATCGGCGTCGCCTCCTCTGCCCGCAGAGTCTCGCCGGTCACTGCCGTGGCGGCGCCCGCCCGCGCCGAGAACTCGGCGAGCACGAGCTCCGCCCCGCGTTCTCGCTGCACCGCGTACATGCGGCCGCTCTTGAGAGCCCTGAGCACCGAGCCCTCCGACCGGTCCTCCACCAGGAACACGGTCCGCACCGTTCCCAGGTCCTTTCCTGCGCTGAATCCGTGGAACCCGGACTCGCCAATGCCCCAGGCCGGCTGGCTGCGGTCCCCCGACGCGAATTGACCGAGCAGGCGGTCCCAGACACCGCCGGGCTGCTCGACACGCGTCGTGTCCTCGTAGACAGCGCCGAAGGCCGTGTAGCGCGCCGTTCTCAGCAGATCGTCGGGATACGGCGCCGTGCGCCATGCGACCCGGATCGGACCGATCCACTGCTCGCCCTCGTCGCGCGCCTCGGGAAACGACCACACCGACACGCCGCCCGCCCGATTCACGTAGTCGATCAACTCCTGGTGCGGCGCGAGGCCGAGGTCGCGATAGGGGGGATAAGGATCTGTCGTGAACGGCCACCCGCGCGCCAGCGCCACCACGCCGACGCCGCACAGCAGACCGCCGGCGAGCCACCGGCGCCGCTGGACGACGACCACCACGCGGCCGACTCTCCTGAGGGATCGCTGTTTCCGCGCGAGTACGTGGACGCCGGGAATGACGAGAACGCCCGGGAGGGCGTCGAGCACCGAGGCCCACCCGTAGCCACCCGCGACCGGGCTCCCGGTGACCGGCAGCGAGCGGAGCGTCGCGGCGTCCGCGATGCCGAAGATCAAAAGATTCTTCTGCGTGTTGTGCACGGTCATATCGAGCGCCAAGGGCGAGCCGCTCCAGAAATAGTGCGGAAGAACCTCGACGCCCGGGACGATCAGCACTCGCGTGTTGCTCGCGCGCACCCGGGAGACACGCGCCAGGTAGCGGTCGAGTCCCTCAGCGAGCACGGAGCGCTCCTCGAAGACCGCGCGCGTGAACGCGCGGAAAGGCGGCAAGCCGTACTCGACGCGCAGGAGGTAGTTCTCGGTGAGGAGCAGCGCCCCGATGCCCTGCTTCTCGGCCATGGCGGCAAGTTGCTCGAGGGGGAAATCGCCGGTGGACAGATCGGAGTGGAGGTGGAGGACCGCGGGAAGCCGGTCGAAGCCTTCCGCCGGGCCGATGAGCGCGCCGACGAGCACGGCGAGCAGCAGGGTGACGCGACTCACGCGAGTCGCTTCTCGCGGACCAGCGCCCCGTACAGGGCGAGTAGCTTCTCGTCCGCCACTGCCGTCGAGAACGCCTCGGCGCGTTCCAGCGCGGCGGCACCGAGCTTACGGCGCAGCCCGGGATCGCGTCCGAGCTCGACGAGCGCCGCCGCGAGCGCCTGGACATCGTCGGGCTCGACCAGCCGCCCGCATTCGCCGTCGGTGATGACCGCGGGGATTCCCCCGACGGTGGTCGCGACGACCGGGAGCCCGAGCGCCATCGCCTCGACGATGACGCGCCCCATGCCCTCGTTCCGGGAGGGCACGACCACGACGTCCGCGGCGACCAGATGCGACGGCACGTCGGCCGTGTCGCCCGTCAGACGCACCCGGTCGGTCACGCCCAGTGATGCGGCGAGTGCCGCGAGAGCAATCCGCTCGGGCCCGTCGCCCACGAGCAAGACACGCGTTGAGGAGATCTGGGCACTGACGCTCGGGAGCGCACCCACCAGGAGATCGAAGCCCTTGATCCGGATGAGGCGGCCCAGACCGACGACGACGAAGGCGTTTCCGTCGAGCCCGAGCCGCGCGCGCGCCTGGGCCCGGGACGGCGCGGCCGCGCGCAGCCGTTCCGTCGGGACGCCGCTCGGCACCGTGACGTACTGCTCGGGTCGGCCGATGCCTTGCGCCAGGTGCTCCACCGTGCCGCGCTCGGTCAGTGTGATGATCCGATCGGTCCATCTCGCCGCCCGGCGCTCGAGCGCCGTGAAGAAGGCGGTCCGGCGGGGGCTGTAGTAACCATAGAAAATGTGGCCGTGCGGCTGGTGGATGACCGCGGGCACGCGCTGGATCCGGGCGGCCAGGCGGCCGACGAATCCGGCCTTCGACGTGTGTGTGTGGACGATCGACGGCCGCTCATGCTTGATCAGCCTGAGCAGCTGACAGAGCGCGGCCAGATCGTTGAGCGGGGCGAGCTCCCGGCCGAGGGACGGAATGTCCACGACCCGGCATCCGCACCGGCGCGCACCCTCGAGCGAGGGAATCTCGGACTCGCGGAAGGATGTGGCCAGCGTGCAGTCGTACCCGGCCCGGCTGAGCGCGACGCACGAGGCGATCGTGTTCTCCGACGAGCCGCCCAGCGTGAGCCGCGTGATTGCGTGGAGGATACGCACGACTCACCCTTTTCGTGCGTACAGCACCACGGAGGGTCCGACGAGGCAGCGATCGCCCGAGAGCGAGGCCAGCGCGGCCACGCCCGCCGCGATCGCCGCGCGGCCCCACCGCGGCAGCCTCGCCCCCGCCACGGGGTCGGTTGCAGGCTCGCTCGAGGCCACCGCCGAGTTCCCGACCTCGAGCACCCTGAAGCCTGTGCGTTCCGCGAGGCGGCAGAGCCCGGCCGGCGTGAACGCGAAGTGGTGGACGATGGGATATGCGTCCCAGCCCCGGGTCCGGGCGAGCGGGCCGAGCGCGATCAAAAGCCGCACCCACGGACGGTGGAAGCGGGTGTTCGGAACGCGGAGGGAGAGCAGTCCGCCCGCGACGAGCACGCGGTGAGCCTCTCGCAGGATCGTGAGCGGTTCGCAAGCCTGATCGACGACGTTGACCAGCGTCACCGCATCGATCGTCCCGTCACGGAACGGCAACAGGGCGCCATCGGCCTGGACCGCCGGCACCTCTCCACCACGAAGCGCGACGGCGCACGCCTGGCGCGCCAGGTCGGTGCTGACCGCGAGCCACCCTCGGCCGCGAGCGAGCGCGGCCAGATGGCCACCGCCACCGCCCACGTCGAGGAGCCGTGGCCGATCCTCCCGGCCGGGGTCGAGGGTCGCGAGCCGGTCGAGGAGCGCGCCGAAGAGGCGAGCCCGCCCTGCGCTCACCCGCTCGGGAGCGAAGCGTCGCGGATAGTCCATCTCGTATTGGTGCTGAAGCTCCGGCGCGGTCGGCAGGACGGTCGCGAGCGAGCTCCCGCAGCTCCCACACCGGCGATGCCGCACTCCGCGATAGATCAGCGCGCTGGGACGGGTCGGTTCGCCACAGGCGGGACACGCGAGCGCCGGCGCCGGCCCCGCGCGCCTCTCCGGCGCGGCCGCGCGCCCCTCGGGCGCGGCCGCGCGCCCCTCGGCAACGCGCCGGAGCGCCCGCTCGAGGTCCGTGGTCGCGCGCTCCCAGGAGTAGTGTCGCTCGGAGTGTTCGCGACACGCGCCGCGAAGGCGCACGTACGCGTCCGGATCGCGCTCCTTCTGCTCGAGGAAACGCTCGAGGCCCTCGGCCATCACCTCGGGAGCCGTGCCGCGGAAGACAAGCGACTCGCACAGCGGCCTCAGAATCTCGGGCGTCGCGCCCACCGGCGTGCCGAGGACGGGCGTGCCGCACGCGAGCGCCTCCACGGTGACGAGCCCGAAGCCCTCGAGCTCGCGTGTCGGAAGGACAAAGACGTCGGCCGCCTGATAGTAGCCGGGGAGAGCCTCATCGGGCACGAACCCAAGGAACTTCACGCGGTCGTCGACCCCGAGCGCGCGGCTCTGCGCTTCGAGGACCCCTCGCAGAGAGCCGGCTCCCCCGATCAGCAGCATGGTGTCCGGCCGCCGCAACTTCACGATCGCCATCGTGCGCAGCAGATTGTCCAGGCCCATACGGGCCTCGAGGTTTCTGACCGTGAACAAGAGCGATCGGTCCGGGGCGATCCCGAGCGCGCGCCGGACCGCGCCGCGATCGGCGGCCGGCCGGAAGCGCTCCGTCGCCGCCGCACCGGGGATCATGACGATGCGCTCCCTCGCAACGGCGTAGAGCTTCCAGGCCTGATCGGCGGCGAAATGGCTGAGAACGTGGACCAGCGTGACACGTCGGAGGCACGCGCGCTCGAACGCCCACAGTATTGCGGCCCCGGTCGCGCCCATCAGGCCGGACCGATGGCGTGCGGTCATCCCGCGGCGCGACCGGTACTCGAGCGGCGCCGGCGAATAGAAGCTGTAGAGGCTCGGCAGTCGACCGCCGGCCCGGGAGGCGAGCGCTCCATAGCCGGCGAGGGGCTGGTGCAGGTGCAGGACGTCCGCCGTCTGCCGCGCCAGCTCGTCCGCCGTCGCGCGCCGCGCCCCGAGGATCGAGCTCCTGATGAATCGCGCGACGGAGCGCCGATCCAGGGGAAACTGGCGAATCCGGACACCCTCCCGCTCGAGGGAAACAGGCCCGGCGGCATCGGAATCGGCGCGACTCACGACACGCACGTCGTGACCGCGCGCCGCGAGACACCGCGCCTGCTCCCAGAGCATCCGCTCTCCCCCGCCCGCCGGGTGCGACGGCGACACGTCGGAGACCATGAGGACGCGGAGCGTGTCGTTCACGCGCCCGTCACCGGAGCGTCCAGAGTCCGTGCTGATCGAGGTACTCGCGCATCCACAGCTCGGCCATCATCAGCGTCCAGAGGCGGTCCGCGTGAGTCCGCGCGCCGCTCAGGTGCTCACGCTTGAGGCCCTCCACGGCGTCGACGTCGAAGAGGCCCCGCGCCCGCACCTGGTGAGCTCCGAGGAGATCCTCCAGCGTCCCGCGAAGGTCGCGACGGAGCCAGTCTCCGAGCGGGATCATGAAACCTTGCTTTCGGTGGGCGAGCACCTCCTCGGGCAAGACTCCGGTGAAGGCGGTTTTCAGAAGCCCCTTCAGGCGACCACCGGGAATCTTCATCTGCGGGGTCAGGCGGAGGCTCTCCTCGACGATCCGGTGGTCGCAGAACGGGGCGCGGACCTCGAGGGAGTGGCTCATGCTCATCCGATCGGCCATCGCGAGGAGATCGTCGGGAAGATAGGTGGTGAGATCGAGGCGAAACGCGCCGTCCACGGGGTCGCCGTGTCCGCCCGCGGCGAACGCCTCCTGCTGGGACGCGTCCACCCCGGGCTCGAGATGCTCCGCCAGCGCCGGCCGGGCGAGTTCCACCAGCTCCGCGTCGCCGAAGAAGCGCGTCCAGCCGATGTATCGATCGCACAGGGTGGCATCGGGGTGATCGGTGAAGCGCCGGGCCCAGTCGCTCCAGTTTCGGCTGGACGCCGAGTCGGGCAGCCGCCGGGCCAGCGCGCGCGACGCGTGGCGGAGCCAGCGCGGGAGCCTTCCGTGGAGCTTCGACGCGCGGAGGCCGAGATAGCGTGGATAACCGCCGAAGGTCTCGTCGCCGCCGATCCCCGACAGCGCGACCTTGACGTGACGCGCCGTCGCCTGGGCCACGATGTACGTCGGGATCGCGGAGGAGTCGGCGAACGGCTCGTCGAACGCCCGGACGATCGCCGGGAGCATCGCCTGCACGTCGGGCTCGAGGATCTCCTCGTGGTGATCGGTCTCGAAGCGCTTCGCGACGAGCCGCGCGTACGGCAACTCGTCGTACGACGGCGCAGTGCCGCCGACGCCCACCGAGAAGGTCGCGATCCGGCCCGACGTCACCTCGCGCATGCTGGCGACCACGGCGCTCGAGTCGATGCCGCCCGAGAGGAAGACGCCGAGCGGCACGTCGCTTTCGAGGCGGCGCCGCACCGCCTCGCGCAATCCCTCTCGCACCGCCGCAGCGCTCTCCGCGGGCCGGGGCCGCGGCCGCGCGGCCGCAACGCCCAGTGGGAGCTGCCAGTAGCGGCTCAGCGTCAGGCGCCCGTCGACGAGCATCGCCGTGTGGGCCGGCGGGAGCTTGTGGATCGTGTCGAAAATCGAGCGCGCGGCGGGCGTGTAGCCGAACGCGAGGTAGTGATGGAACGCCGGCCAGTCGAGCCCCCGGGAGACCGCCGGATGACAAAGGAGCGCCTTGGGCTCCGAGGCGAAGAGGAACAGGCGCCCACGGTGCCAGTAGTAGAGCGGCTTCTTTCCCAGCCGGTCACGAGCGAGGAACAGCCGCCGCTCGGCGCCGTCCCAGATGGCGAAGGCGAACATGCCGGAGAGGCGCTCGACGCACGCTTCGCCGTACGCGGCATAGGCGTGGAGGATGACCTCGGTGTCGCTCCTCGTCCGGAACCGACGACCGCCGGCCTCCAGCTCGGTCCGCAGCTGGCGGAAGTTGTAGATCTCGCCGTTGAAGACGATCCAGTAGCGTCCCGTGGGGTCGCTCATGGGCTGCTGGCCCGTCACGAGATCGATGATCGCCAGACGCGTCATCCCGAGGCCGACGTCGGCCTCGGAGTGGATTCCCGAGTCGTCGGGCCCGCGGTGCTTGAGGAGCCCGAGCATCGCGGGCATGAGCTCGCGCGCCGTCGGGCCGACATGGCCGGCGATGCCGCACATCTAGCGTGCCTTCCAGGAGCGCGGCCGGAGGCGCATTACACGCGGCCCGCGTGCACGCCGCGCAGGAGGTCCAGGACGCGCCCTGACGTCCGCTCCGGCGTAAAGAACCCCGCGCGCGCGACTGCACGCCGGCGGAGATCCTCGGCGAGGCCGGCGTCGGACAGAACGCGGGCGAGCGCCACGGAGAGCTCTCGCTCCCGCTCGGCGTCGAACAGAAGGCCCGCGTCGGCGACCACCTCGGGCAGCGCGGCGCGGTTCGAGACGACCACGGGCGCTCCGCAGGCCATCGCCTCGAGCACGGTCGCCCCGAAGCCCTCCTCCAGAGACGGCAAGACGTACGCCGCGGCCCCGGAGTAGAGCGCGGGGAGATCCTGGTCGTCGATCCGCCCGGGAAAGATCAGCCGGCCCTCCACGCCGAGCCCGGCGGCGAGCCGAGCCAGCGCGGGCCGGCCATCCCCGTAGCCGCCGGCCAGGACGAGCGTGTACCGATCGCGCTGCTCGTCGGGGAGCAGGGCGAAGGCGCGGATCAAACGGGGGAGATTCTTGTGCGGCATGAAGTTTCCCACGTAGAGAATGTAGGGCGTCGCGACACCATACCGGGTCGTGACCGCCGGGGACGGCGGCACCGGCCTGAACTCGGGGCCCAGGGCGACCGGGATCACGCTCACCTTCGACGAGCTTACGCCGAGCCGGGTCACGATCGAGCGCTTGGAATACTCCGAGTCGGTGACGATGGCCGCCGAGCGCGCGGCGTACAGGCGCGCCAGACATGTGACCGTGGCGTCGTAGACGGGCCGGCGCCGTCCCGGATAGCCGATGAAGTAGAGATCGTGGATCGTCAGCACGACGGGGCACGGAGCAATCAGTGGTCCCTTGTAATACGGCGACAGGAACACCGAGGTGCGGTCCCGGGCGAGCGCCCGCGGCAAGCTCACCTGATCCCACCACTGGGTCCACGGCGCGCGAAGCACGCTGAAGTCGACGCCCGGGAGCGCATCGTCGAGGCGCGCACCGGCGTCGCCATAGACGACGCACGACCAGCCGTCGCGCGACGCGGCGCGGAGCACCTCGAGCAGGTACCGGGCGATACCGGTGCGCACGCCCAGCCGGAGCTCGCGCCCGTCGACGCCGAGCCGGATCAGCGCTCTCGCTCCTCGATGGGCGCGAGCTCCCCCGCCGCACGACCGGCTCCGAGCACCTCCGTGTACACGCGCTCCACGGCGTCGACGTGGGCCGCCAGGCTGAATGTCGACTCCGCCCTCGCGCGACCGGCGGCGCCGAGGCGCGACGCGCGGGCGGGATCATCGAGCACGGCGCGCACCGCATCGGCGAGCGCGGCGGGTGCGCCAGACGGCACCAGAATCCCCGTCGCGCCGTCGAGCACGATCTCGGGAATGCCGCCGACGGCAGTGGCGACCACGGCCTTGGCCATCGCCATCGCCTCGATCAGCACGCGGCCGAACCCCTCATTCTCCGACGGACAGACGAACACGTCGCAGAGCGCCAGCACGTCGGGAATGTCGTCGCGCCATCCGGTGAAGTGCACCCGCGACTCGAGACCGAGTCGTCGCGCACGGACCCCGAGCTCGCCCTTGAGTTCGCCGTCGCCGACGAGGATCCAGTGCACGCCGGGCTTGGTCCGCTCGATCCGCGCCGCGGCGTCAAGCAGACACCCGTAGCCTTTCTCGGCAACGAAGCGCCCGACCGACAGCGCGACCGGCGCCGACGGTGGCACGCCGAGGACCGCGCCGAGCGCTCTCGACGGCGCACGGGGGGTGAAGCGCACGAGATCGACGCCGTTCGGGATCAGCCGGACCTTCCGCGGCGCCCAGGGGAAGCGCCGCGCCACGGCCCGCGACGTCGCGATCACTCCGGTCGCGAGCGCGCAGAGAGCGCGGTCTACGGCGCCATCGCTCTCGGCGATTCGTACGTGCCAGATCGCGGGGCGCCCGGCCGACCGCCCGGCGAGCCCCCCGTAGATCATGGCGCGTGAGCCGTTGGCGTGGATCAGCGCGGCGTCGGTCGTCCGCGCCAGCCGGCCGAGCGCCACGATGCTCCGGACGACTCCGGGCCCGGGGCGCCACAGCGTGGGAAGCGGGACCACGTGGACGGGGAGCCCGAGATCGCGCCCGCGGGAAGCCACGCCGCCGTCTTCAGGAACGACCAGTGCCGGCGCCCAGCGGCCGCGATCGAGTCCACGGAGAAGATCCATCAGGCTCAGCTCCCCGCCGCCGACGATGTGGCCATGGTTCGATACGACCAGGATCGGCGTCGGGCGTCCCGGCGGCTCACCCACGCTCGTTGACCGCCAGGATCCGCAGCCGGTCGCCCGGAGCCGCATCGAAGTCGCGGAGAACGTCCAGGCCCGGTGGGGGCGGTCCCCAGAGCAGCGGGATCAGGCGCGCTCGATCGTAGGGAAGCTCGCGGCTGTCGAGTATGACGAGGTGGGCCCCGGCACGCCGAGCCGCTGCGAGCAGATCGTCCGGCCCGACGCGAGGGATCGGTATCCAGCGCCGCTCGCTGTAGAAGGCGACGAACGGCTTCCGGTCGAGCAGGACCGTATCGCCGGGCTGGGTCGTGGCGACCCAGCGTGCCGCCTGCCGGTACAGAGCCGCGCCGGTGTCCGGACGCAGGACGGGCTGGAGCGTCAACGGCGCCAGGACGAGCACGACCACCAGGAGCAGAGCCGCCGACCAGCGCAAGCCGCGGCGCGCGTCGGAGAGGGTCACCGCGGCCCAGAGCACGCCGACCGCCGCGAACGGCAGGAGGAAGGGCAGGATCGGCAGGAAGATCCGAGAGTCCACATGGAACGCGAGCGACGCGAAGGGCGGCAGGGTCGCAGCGA
>QHSV01000121.1 GCA_003221655.1 Candidatus Rokuibacteriota bacterium | reverse complement strand
CATCGCCGCCGAGATCTTCCGCAGCGCCCAGGCCAAGGCCGCCACGGCCGGGGACGCGAACGGCCGGGAAGTCGTGATCCGCGTCCATCCCGACCTCGCGCGCTACTTCGAGGGCGACGGTCAGGAAGGTCTGGAGCGGCTCGCGCGGGCGCTCGACCGCAAGATCACGATCCAGCCGAACTTCGGCGAGCGAGACGGCTACGAGGTGCGGCTGCGCGGCGGCGCGCCGCAGTGAGCCGCTGATGGCCAAGCCACGCCCGTCACGCATCAGCCAGGCGCGACTGGTCGGCGACCTGAAGCTCGCCGCCAAGCGCGGCGACCGGACGGCGCTCTCGCTGGCGCTCGACCAGATGCGCACCCTGGCCCATTCGCCGCGCTACTGGGAGAAATACCTGTCGCTCCTCTCCAATCCGCTGGCCCGCCTCGTTGACCTGCTCGTAATCAAGCAGGGCGACCGCATCGCCTACCAGAAGGGATGGAAGCTCGCGAAGCCCCGGGCGGCGAAGCCCAAGGCCGGACGGAAGGGCGCCAAGGGGAGCGCGGGCGCCCGCCGTCGGGTGCCCACGGCCGAGCAGCCGTCCCTGTTCGACGTCTGAGCCCGCCGCTGCGACCGATGCCGCAGTGACGCGCGCGTTCGTCGTCGTCAATCCCGCGGCCGGCGGAGGCCGCACCGCGCGGACATGGCCGATGCTCGCCGCCGAGCTCAACCGCCTCGGGCTCGCGTTCGGGCCGGGGCCGTGACGCGCGCCGGAACTTCAGTCTCGCCGCCGACTGGCGGCTCGCCGCCCGCCGAATCGTCGAGGGCGACGACGTCGCCCTCGATCTCGGCGTCGCCGAGTGGACCGATGGGACGAGCCGTTACTTCGTCAGCGCGGCGGGTGCCGGCTTCGACGCCGCGGTGGCCCGACGCGCCGCCTCGCGCGGGGGAGTCGGGACCCTCCCCTACCTGCTCGCCGTCGTCGAGGGACTCCTCGCGCATCGGCCGATCCCCGTGACGATCGATGCCGACGCCGGGGTCGAGCAGTCGGGGCCGCTCACGACGGTGGTCGCCGCCAACGGCGCGTACTACGGCGGCGGCATGAAGATCGCGCCGTCGGCGAATCCGAGCGACGGCGCCCTCGACCTCGTCGTCATCGGCGCCCTCGGGCGCGTCGAGCTCTTGCGCTGGCTTCCCACGGTCTATCGCGGCGCCCACCTCGCGCACCCCAGGATCACCATCCGCCCGATCCGCCGCGCGCGAGTCGCCGGTACCACCCCCCTGCGGACGCACCTCGACGGCGAGCCGGCCGCCGACACGCCCGTGACCTTCCGGGTCTGTCCCCGAGCTCTTCGCCTGCGGCGCTGAGCCCCGGCCGGATCGTGCGGAGCTCGCCGTCGGGTTGACAGCGCCCGGCGTCGGGACGATACTACCCCCAGGGGGTATAGGGATGATCAACGAGGAGACGAAGACCAAGGTCCTCGGCCGCCTGCGCCGGATCGAGGGGCAGGTGCAGGGTCTCCAGCGGATGATCGACGGCGAGGCGTACTGCGTCGACATCCTGCTCCAGATCTCGGCGGTGCAGGGCGCGCTCGAGCAGGTCGAGAAGCTCCTGCTGGGCCGGCACATCGAGTCGTGCGTCGCCGACGCGGTTCGCTCAGGCTCGAAAGGCGAGCGCCAGCAGAAGATCGACGAGCTCCTCGACGTGTTCGCGCGGTTCCGGGGCAAGTGATGACGAAGCAGGTCCTCCCCGTCCGCGGGATGCACTGTGCGGCGTGCGTCGGGAAGGTCGAGCATGCATTGGCCGGGGTCGCCGGCGTCGACCAGGCGTCGGTCAATCTCGCGACCGAGCAGGCGACCGTCTCGTTCGATCCGGAGCGGACGAGCCTCGACGCGATCCAGGAGGCGGTTGCCGCGGCGGGCTACGAGCTCGTCCAGCCGCGTTCCGATGCAGGGTCTGTCGACGCGGTCGACGCCGAGCGAGCCGCCCGCGAGGCAGATCAGCGGCGGCAGAAGGTCAAGGTCGTCGTCGGTGCCGTGCTGTCGGCGCCCGTCCTGCTGGGCGGGATGTCCCATGTCCTCCCGTGGGTGCCGGCGGTGCTCCAGAGCTCCTGGTTCCTCCTGGTCCTCACGACGCCCGTCCAGTTCTGGGTCGGCTGGCAGTTCCACCGGGGGTTCCTCCACGACCTGCGCTACCGCACCGCGTCCATGCCGACGCTCGTCTCCGTCGGCACGAACGCCGCGTACTTCTTCAGCGTCGCGGTCACCCTCTGGCCCCACGTTTTCCCGGCGCACGGCGCGGTGATGTACTACGACGTGAGCGCGGTCGTCATCACCCTGGTCGTGCTGGGGCGCTGGCTCGAGGCGCGCGCGCGCGGGCGGACCTCCGAAGCGATCCGGCGGCTCGTGAGCCTTGCCCCGCGCACCGCGCGCATCGTCCGTGACGGGGCCGAGGTCGACGTGCCGACGGCCGAGGTGCGGGTCGGTGACTTCGTCCGCATTCGCCCGGGCGAGCGCGTCCCGGTGGACGGCGTGGTCACGGAAGGTGCCTCGACGATCGACGAGTCGATGCTGACGGGCGAGAGCCTGCCGGTCGAGAAGGCGCCGGAATCGAAGGTCTTCGCCGGCACCGTCAACCGCACCGGAAGCTTCGTGTTCCGTGCCGCGCGCGTGGGCAGCGAAACGGCGCTGGCGCGGATCGTCAAGCTCGTCGCCGAGGCGCAGGGCTCGCGCGCGCCGATCCAGCGGCTGGCCGATCGCGTCGCCGCGGTCTTCGTGCCGATCGTGCTGGGGATCGCCGCGCTGACCTTTCTCGCGTGGTGGGCGTTCGGCCCCGAGCCGGCGGCGCTCTACGCCCTCACCAACGCCGTCGCCGTGCTCGTCATCGCGTGCCCCTGTGCGATGGGGCTTGCGACACCGACCGCGATCATGGTCGCCACGGGCCGCGGGGCCGAGAACGGGATCCTCGTCAGGAGCGCCGCGGCGCTGGAGCTGCTCTACCGTGTGGACACGGTCGTGTTCGACAAGACCGGCACCCTGACCGTCGGGCGGCCCGTAGTCACCGACGTGATCACCATCCCGCCGGGGACCGAGGACGAGGCTTCGGCGCTCGCGGCCGCCGCGGAGCAGGGCTCGGAGCACCCGCTGGGCGAGGCGATCGTCGCGCGCGCCAAGGAGCGCGGCCTGGCGCTGCCGCCGATCAGCGAGTTCACGACGGTCCCGGGGCAGGGGATCGACGCGATGGCGACGGACGGGCGTGTCCTTCTCGGCAACCGGACGCTGATGGACGCGCGCGGCATCGACGTCGGCACGCTCGCCGGACGGGCGCAGGCGCTCGCCGCGGAGGGCAAGACCGCGATCTATGTGGCCCTCGGCGGCCGCGCCCTCGGCGTCCTCGCCGCCGCCGACGTGCTGAAGCCCGAGGCCGCCGCGGTCGTCGCCGGGTTGAAGCGGCGTGGTCTCGAGGTCTTGATGCTCACGGGTGACACACGGTTGACGGCCGAGGCCGTCGCCCGCCAGGCCGAAGTGGACGGTGTGCTCGCCGAGGTTTTGCCGGAGGACAAGGCCCGAGAGATTGCCAAGCTCCAGGCGGCGGGACGCCGCGTCGCGATGGTCGGCGACGGCATCAACGATGCGCCGGCGCTCGCCCAGGCCGATGTCGGCATCGCGATGGGCTCGGGCACCGACGTGGCGATCGAGGCCGCCGACGTCACGCTCGTGCGCGGTGACTTGCGCGGAGTGGTGGCGGCCATCGACCTCTCGCGGCGGACGATCAGTATCATCAAACAGAACCTGGTCTGGGCGTTCGGTTACAACGTGGTGCTGATCCCGGTGGCGGCGGGCGTCCTCTACCCGCTCTGGGGCGTCCTGCTCTCGCCCATCCTGGCCGGCGCGGCGATGGCGTGCTCGTCCGTGTCCGTGGTCACGAACAGTCTCAGGCTGAAGCGATGGCAAGGCGAGGTGAGCGCCGTCACGGCGCGAGCCGAGCTCTTCAGTGATCGAAGGAGGCCCGTTCATGGCGGTTGATCCTGTGTGCAAGATGACCGTGGAGCCCGCGAGAGCGGCGGCGCAATCGACGTACCGGGGTCAGGTGTATTACTTCTGCGCCATCGGCTGCAAGCAGACGTTCGACAAGGAGCCGGAAAAATACCTGGCGACGTGATCGCGTGATCACGCCGGCGCTGCTCCGGGGCCGCGACCGCTACGAGCGCGTCATGGACGGCTGGGTCGACAACACCCACGACGACGCGTTCACCCATACGGTGGTGCTGCGCGACGACGACCGGACGGTGGAGCTTTCGGTCGTGGCGCTCCCCTCCCCGACCTACTTGATCCGCGAGGCGCGCTGCCGGCCGGTCGCCGGCGCGCTGGACGTTGGCGTCGTCGCGGGTGTGGCGAAGCTCGCCGGCACGTCGATGGTCGGCGGACTGAGCCGCCGGGTCGTCGAGCTGACGGGCTCCGGTCCGGGCGCCGCCTTTGTTCTCGGTGCGATCGTCGAGGTGGCCCGGCTCGCCCGTCAGGTGGCCAAGCTCCCCCGCGAGCGCGCCGAGCGTGCGGCCGGCGGTGACGCCTGGGAGTGCTGGCAGCTCGACACGACCGGGTGGATCGATCTGCCGAACTCGTGCTTCACCTACAGTGACGCGGGACGAAGCCTCTTCGGCGCGCGGACCGTCGCGACGCCGATGCAGCCGGACCTCTACAGCCCACGCCCGGCCCAGCGGCGCGTCTTCGAGCGCACGAAGGTCGCGCGGCTGGAGCGGCGGGACGGCCGGCTCCGGCTCTTCCATTCGATGCACGACAACGTCCACGGCTTCGAGCTCACCTACGAGATCGACATCGCGAGCGGGCAGATCGTCCGTGCCGAGCACGTCACGTCGCGGCTGCCGTACATGGGGATCTGCTCCGAGCCGCAGCGGAAGATCGCCGCGCTTCTGGGCGAGACGGCCGATGCCGGCTTGCGCCAGCGCATCCAGGGCCACCTGGGCGGCGAGACCGGGTGCGCCCAGCTCTACGACCTGACCGCCGACCTCCTCAAGCTCTTGACCTGAGAGGCGCCGCGCCGGGGTCGAGGTAGGTGTCGAGGTAAAGGTCGGGCGTGAAGCCGGCCAGACCCACCGATTCCGGCGTCCGCCCCGCGAACGCCGCGCGCGGGGCCACCCCGACCAGCTCGCTACGGCTCACGGCGACGCCGCGCGCTCGGGCCTCGTCGCGCACGCGGTCGAAGACGTCGGCGATCGACGTGGTCCGAGAGTCGAGCAGATTCATGGAGACCTGGGCGATCCCATGGCTCGCGAGCCGCACGCCCATCGCCTGAAGAGCGGGGAGGCCTCCCGACGACTCGCGGACCGCCCGCGCGATCTCGCGCGCGACAGCGACTTCGCCGCTGGCGAGCCAGACGTTGAACGCGACGAGGATGTCGCGGGCGCCGACGAGCACGGCCCCGGTGCGCGCGTCGAAGCGAGCCGGGCCGGCGTCGGGCGCCCCGTCCGCGGAGGCGAGCCGCGCGGCGAGCCCCTCGTACTCGCCCCGGCGTAGAGCGCGCGGCGTGCGGCGCCCCGGCCGAGTCGCCGCCGCGCCGTAGTAGTACACGGGAAGGGCGTGCCGGCTCGCGAGCGAGTCGCCGACGCGGCGCGCGAGCGCGATCGTCTCCGCCATCGAGATTCCGCCGAGCGGGACGAACGGCAGGACGTCCAGCGCGCCGACGCGGGGATGGACGCCGCGGTGGCGTCGCAGATCGATCAGCTCGACCACGCGCGCGGCGAGCGCCAGCGCGGCCGCCTCGACGCACGCCGGAGCGCCGAGGAAGGAGAACACGGTGCGATGGTGATCGGCGTCGGCGTGGACGCTCATGAGGGTGACCCCGCCGACCGAGCGGATCGCGTCGGCCAGGCGCTCGATGACTCCGTGATCGCGTCCCTCGCTCACGTTCGGGACGCACTCGACAGCCGGCGCCGCAATCGAAGGGCGCGACATGCAGTGTATACTACCCGTCGGCATGCAGTCTCTGCCAAACGGCAAGCTTCGTGCTAACACGCTGCAGGCGATCTTCGACAGGCACCAGTGCACGGATCCCCGCGTCGTCGTCGGTCCCCGGCTCGGTGAAGATGCCGCCGTCATCGATATGGGTGACCGGTACCTCGTCGCCACGAGCGACCCCATCACGTTCGCGACCGCCGAGATCGGGTGGTACGCGCTCCACGTCAACGCGAACGACATCGCGGTGCGCGGCGCGCGCCCGCGGTGGTTTCTGGCGACGCTGCTGCTGCCGGCCGGGGCGACCAGCGACGCGTCGGTCGACGCGCTCTTCACCGAGATCCACGCCGCCTGCGACGAGCTCGAGGTGGCTCTCGTCGGCGGCCACACCGAGATCACGCACGGCCTCGATCGCCCGATCGTCGCCGGCACGATGCTGGGCGAGGTCGAGAAGGACAAGCTCGTCACAACGGGCGGCGCGCGGGTCGGCGACGCGGTTGTGATGACCAAGGGTGTCCCGCTGGAGGGCGCGGCCATCATTGCACGAGAAAAGGAGACCGAGCTGCGGGCGCGCGGCGTCTCTCCCGCCGCCATCCGCAAGGCCAAGGGGTTTCTCAAGACCCCGGGGCTCAGCGTCCTGCCCGAGGCCGAGATCGCGTGCGAGTTGGCCACGGTGCACGCGATGCACGACCCGACCGAGGGCGGGATCGCCACGGCGCTGGTCGAGTTGGCCGACGCGGCCGGCGTCGGCCTCCGCATCGACCGCGAGCGGATCATGGTGCTGCCCGAGGGCCGGGCGCTTTGCGAGGCGTTCGGCCTCGACCCCCTGGGCACGATCGCGTCGGGCGCGCTTCTGATGACGCTGGCGCCGGCGGACGCCGGCATGGTGATCCACGCCCTGGCCCGCGAGTCCATCGACTGTCACTTCATCGGCCAGGTCGTGCCGCGCGAGCAGGGCGTGACGCTCGTGAGCGGAAGCCGGCAGGAGCCGATGCCCGTGTTCGCGCAGGACGAAATCGCCCGGCTCTTTCGGAGTGCTTGACGTGCCGGTGATCGGCTACTCGCATCGGCCCGTGGCACTCGGGCGGCGGGGCATGATCGCCGCCGCGCACCCCGACGCAGCGCTGGCCGGGATCGATGTGCTGAAGGCCGGGGGCACCGCCGCCGACGCCGCCGTCGCGGTGAACGCGGTGCTCGCGGTGATGCAGCCCAACAATTGCGGACTGGGGGGCGATCTCTTCTGCCTCTACTACGAAGCCGCGACGCGGAGCGTGCACGTTCTGAACGGGAGCGGCCGCTCGGGCTCGCGCGCGGGTTTCGCAGAGCTGCGCCGGCGGCGCATGGAGCGGTTGCCGATCATCGGTCCGCCCACGGTCAGCGTGCCCGGCTGCGTGCGCGGGTGGGCGATGCTGCTCGAGCGGTTCGGCACCCGCCCCCTCGGTGAGCTTCTCCAGCCGGCGATTCACTACGCCTCTCACGGATTCCCGACGACGTCGCTGCTGAGCCAGTCGATCCGCGAGCACCTCCCGGCGAATCCAGACCCGGAGTGGCGCCGGATCTTTGCGCCGGGCGGCCACGGCCCGGGATTCGGCGAGCTGTTGACCCAGCCCGACTTGGGCCGGACGCTCATCGAGCTCGCCTCGGATGGGCCCGAGGCGTTCTACCGGGGGCGCGTCGCCGGGGCGATCGCGCGCCGCCTGGAGGCGGACGGATTCCTGACGGCGGAGGACCTGGCGCAGCACACGGGCGAGTGGAACGCGCCGATCTCGACGACCTATCGCGGCGTGAGGATCTACGAGACACCGCCGCCGACTCAGGGGCTGACCGCGCTCCAGGGGCTCAACATGCTCGAGGGCTTCGCGCTCGCGGGCTATCCCATCCACTCGGTCGAGCACCTGCACCTGCTCGTCGAGATCGTGAAGCTCGCGTACGCCGACCGCGACCGCTGGATCGGCGATCCGGCCTACGCGAGCGTGCCGGTGACGGCGTTGCTCTCGAAGGCGTATGCCGAGCGGCGCCGACGCGACTTCGACCCGGCGAAGGCGCAGTCCTACGCCTTCGGCGACCCCGAGGGCGACACGACGGGCTTCGTCGTGGCGGACGGGTACGGCAACCTGATCAGCGTCATCCAGAGCCTGTTCAACGGTTTCGGCTCGGGCGTGGTTCCGCCGGGAACGGGCGTGGTGCTGCAGAACCGGGGGCGACACTTCAGCCTGGACCCGTCGCATCCGGCCGCCTTCGCGCCCCGCAAACGGCCCTTCCAAACGCTGATGGCGTCCATCGCGACGCGCGAAGAGCGCCCGGTGCTCGGATTCGCGACGATGGGCGGCAACGGCCAGGCGATGTTCCATGTGCAAGTGTTGACGAACCTGCTCGACTACGGCATGGACATCCAGGAGGCGATCGAGCGGCCGCGCTTCCTCATCGGCGCGTTCTTGCCGGGCGACCCGGACGACGTGATGCACGTGGAGTCGCGGGTGGCCGGCGAGGTGCTGACCGCGCTCGAGGCCCGGGGCCACCGCGTCAGGGCGGCGCCCGAATTCTTCTGGCGGTGCGGTCACGCGCACGGGATTGCGCTCCGCGAGGGCACGCTGATGGGCGGCGCCGACGCACGGGGCGACGGCGCGGCGCTGGGATTCTAGCGATGCGATCACGCGCCGCGCTGATCCTCCTGCTGCTGCTCGTGGTGCCCGCCGCCGCGGCGGAGTGGGGTCAGATCAACCCCGGCGAAACCATCCAGGCCGTCGTCCGCGCCCGGTACGGCGCGCCGGTGAAGGAGACAACGCAGAAGATCGAAGGGTACGACTCCGAGCAGTGGGTGTATGAGGGCGCCCGAGCCCCCGCCGGCATCGCGAAGATGATCGTCGACTTTGGTCTCCTGACGCCCGCGGGCTATCGGAAGGACGTCGTGCGGACGTTCAGGCTCGAGCCCAAGCGCGACATCTTCAACCGCAAGCTCGTCCTGGACGGCTGGGGCCTGCCGGACCGCCTCGGCAAGGAAGGCAACCTGGAGTTTTTCCTCTACGCGGGAGGGCTGCTCGTCTACTTCGAGGGAGGCGGCGAGCAGGTGATCGCCTTGATCTTCACGCCGCCCCAGCCGCTGCCTCCCGCGGAGACGGCGCCGGCCCCTCCGTCGCGTCAGCGCTGAAGGACGAAGATCTGCACGGGCTCGATCTCCGGGTTGAGCTCCACGTAGCCTCGTGGCCCCCGCCACTCGTACGACTGGTCGCCGACCAGCTCGCGCATCCGGTACGTCTGGTGCGCGTCGATCCCGAGCTCGGCGATGGGCACGTCGACGAGGCCCGCGTGAGCGGCGGAGGGATCGAGGTTCGCGGCCACGAACACGACATCGTCGCGCTCCGGTGTCATTTTCCCGAAGAAGAGGATGTGCGGATCGTCCGAGAGGTAGAAGCGAAGATTCCGGTACCCGTGTAGCGCGCGGTGCTCGCGCCGGATCCGATTGATCCGCGTCACATACTCCACGAGATTGCCGGGCGCGTCCCAGGCGCGCACCTTGTATTCGTACTTCTCGGAAGTCAGGTATTCCTCCGACCCCGGCTCGCGCGCCACGTTCTCGCAGAGCTCGTACCCGGAGTAGATGCCGTAGAGCGAGGAGAGGGTGGCGGCGAGCCCGAGCCGCGTCTTGAAGGCCGGCCGGCCGCCGCGCTGCAGCGTCTCGTGGAGAATGTCGGGCGTGTTCGGCCAGAGGTTGCCGCGGAAGTACTCGGCCACGGGAGGCGTGGTGATCTCCGTCAGGTAATCGATCAGCTCCTGCTTGTCGTTGCGCCAGGTGAAGTACGTGTAGGACTGGGTGAACCCCACCTTGGCGAGCACCTGCATCATCTTGGGCCGGGTGAACGCCTCGGCGAGGAAGATCACCTCGGGATGCGCGTCCTGGACGGCGCGGATGAGCCACTCCCAGAACTTCACGGGCTTCGTGTGTGGATTGTCCACGCGGAACGTGTGGACGCCGTGGCCGATCCAGAATTCGAGAATCCGCCGCATCTCCTCCCAGAGTGGCCGGGGATCCTCGCACTGGAAGTTCAGCGGGTAGATGTCCTGGTACTTCTTCGGCGGGTTCTCCGCGTACTTGATGGTGCCGTCGGGCCGATGGAAGAACCACTCCGGGTGCTCGCGGACCCAGGGATGGTCCGGCGAGCACTGGATCGCGAAGTCCAGCGCGACCTCGAGCCCGAGCCGTTGCGCGGCTTCGACGAACCGGTCGAAGTCGTCGAGCGTGCCGAGATCCGGGTGGACGGCCGTGAAGCCGCCGTCCGCGCTGCCGATCGCCCACGGGCTTCCCGGGTCGCCGGGCGCCGCGACCAGCGTGTTGTTGCGTCCCTTGCGGTGCGTGCGTCCGATCGGATGGATCGGCGGCAGGTACGCGACGTCGAAGCCCATCGCCGCGGCGCGCGTCAGCTGCGCCTGGGCCTCTTTGAACGTCGCGCTGCGGTCGACGGAGACGCCCGAGCGCGGGAAGAACTCGTACCAGGCGGCAAAGCGCGCCCGTTCGCGGTCGACGACCACCTCGAGCTCACGCTCGGCCCACGTCGCCTCCGCCCGATCGATGTGGCGCGCCATCAGCGCGCCGAGCTCCGCCTCGCCGGCCAGCGCCACGGCCTCCGCCGGGGTGACGGCGTGCTCGATGCGGTCGGCGTACCTGGAGAGGGCGCGGCGATCGTCGCCGGTCGCTCGCTCCGCAGCGGCCCGGATCAGGGCGACGCCCTCGCCCAGCGCGCTCGCGAGGTCCTGGCCACCCTCGTGGCGCTTCTCGAGGTCGGCGAGCCACGAGCGGAAGGGCTCCGTCAGCGCCTCGATCGTGTAGTGGTACCGGCCCAGCGCCTCGAGCGTGAAGGCGCCCGCCCAGCGGTCGTTGTCGACGTGGCGCATCGGCGTCTCGCGCCACGCGCGCTCGCCGGGTCGCCGGTACTTCAGATAGGCGACGAGCACGTCGTGGCCGTCCTTGAAGATGTCGGCCTCGACCTCGAGGATCGCCCCGACCTCGCGCTTGACGGGATAGCGTCCACAGTCGACCGCGGGGGTGAGGCGCTCGATGACGACGGTGCGCCGCGGCGCGTCGATCGACCGGGCGGTCACGGCCGGATCACCGGGCCAGGCTGAAGGCCAGCGTGGTCGCGAGCGGCAGCAGGACGTCGCGCGCGTCGGGCCGCTCGCGCCAGAGCTGGAAGAAGCGGTTCTGGGTCGCCCAGTGCCCGTACGGGATGCCGAGACGGCGCGCGCCCTCGATGAGCGCCGTCGCCCGGGCGACGCGCTCGCTCGACGTTGACTCGGCGATGGCGTCGAGGGCCTGGATGACCGCGCGGTGCATGATGAATCGCAGGGGGGCAAGGTCGAGGGCCAGCCCGAGCGTCTGCGCCTCGCCGACGATGGCGAAGGCGCGGTCCGGGATCGCCCCGAGCTCCGGCAGCGGCTGGAGCTCGGCGGCGACCTGCTGCTCCAGCACGTAGCGCTCGACGATGGCGAGCGCCTCGGGGAGCGGGGCGTCCACCTCGCGAAGGTAGTGGACGAGCTTGCGGGTCTCCTCCCAAATCTTGCGGTACGTCTCCTCGTGGCGGTCGAGGGTGGCCCGGATGACGCTGGCCAATACCCGCCGCCGCTCGTCGAGGAAGAGGTGGCTCAGCGACGAGAGCCCTCCCGGGAAGTATTCGTCGAGCCCGCGGACGAGGTCGGCGACGCTCTGCCGGGCCAGGCGCCCGAGCAGGTCGGCCTTCACGGCGTCGTAGGTCGCCTGATCGTCCCAGGCCCGGATGCCGCACGAGAAGTCGTGGCCGCCGAAGTGGAGCAGCGCGTACATCATGTCGCGCGTCCCGCCGGTTATCTCCGAGCTCACGCGCACGTGCGCGACGCGGAGGGCCGTGCTGTCGACCGACTCGCGCGCCGCGTCCAGCCGCTCGACGCGGTAGGCGTAGACACGGGCGTCCGCCGGGTATTCCTCGAGGAATCCCGTGATCGCGTAGTGCGCCACGACCCGGTTCAGGTTGACTGCCGTCGGCCGGACCAGGCGACGGTAGACCCCGGCGCCGTCGCGAATCTCCGGCACGTTGCTCGGCGCGGCCGCCAGACGCCGGACGAACTCGTCCTCGAGCCGCCCGCCGCCGAGGTCGTTGAGGTACTGCAGGGCCATCGCCGCGTACCGGAGGATCTGCACGGGCTCGATCGCCGAGATCTCGTCGAAGAACCACCCGCAGGAGGTGTACATGAGGAGCCGATTGCGCTGAAGCTCGAGGAGTCGCCGCGCCTCGACGCGCGCGCTCGGGTCGAGCGGCCCGCGAGCGTGGGCGGCGAAGAAGGCGTCGAGCCGCTCGGGGCTCCGGTCGAGGAGCACGGCGGCGTAGGCGTCGCGGGCCGCCCACGGGTCCTTGAGGTGGGTCGAGGCGCGCGCCTCGAAGAACGGGTCGATCTGGTCGCGGAGCCAGTCGAGAGCCTCCCGGAGCGGAGCCCGCCAGCGCTGGTGCCAGTCGGCGCGCGTGCGGCAGCCGCAGTCGGACCGCCAGCGCTCGACGCCGTGGGCGCAGCTCCACGAGGTGCGCTCGCGGATCTCGACCTCGTGGGTCGGCGGGTGCGCCGCCAGGAAGGCGCCGTAGTTCGTGAGCGTCGTCGTGCCCTCGGCCTCGATCTGCTGGACCGCCGCCGCGAGCGCCATCTCGCCGAAGCGGCTGTGGTGGCCATAGGTCTCGCCGTCCGTCGCGCAGTGGACGAGCTGGGGCCACGTGCGCGTCTCGGAGAAGGCCGCGTTGAGCCACGCCACGAGGTTCTCGGCGCGCTCGAGCAGCCGTTCGAACGCGATCGCGCGCGAGATGTGCCCGTCATAGAAGAAGATCGCCAGCGTGAGCCCACGCGGCCCGCGCCAGAGATAGGCGCGGCTCGGGTCGATCCCGGTCGTCTCCTCCCAGGTCGCGGCGCCGAGCGGGCGCACGCGGAGCGCCTGGTGTGGCGCCAGGACCGTGAACTTCACGCCGGCCTCGGCCAGCACCTCGAGCGATTCGTTGTCCACCGCGGTCTCCGGCAGCCAGAGGCCCTCGGGCTCACGCCCGAACCGCGCGCGGAAGTCGTCGATCCCCCAGCGCACCTGCGTGACCTTGTCGCGACGCGTGGCGAGCGGCATGATCATGTGGTTGTAGACCTGCGCGCTCGCGTTCCCGTGTCCGTCGCGCGCCACGACGCTCGCCCGATCGGCCGCGATGATCTTCGCGTACACCTCCGGCCGGTGACGCTCGAGCCAGGCGAAGAGAGTCGGGCCGATGTTGAACGAGATCTTCTCGAAGTTGTTGACGATGTCGAGGACCCGGTTGTGCTCGTCGACGCGCCGCGCGGCGGTGTTGGGCGCGTAGCATTCCGCGGTCACCCGCTCGTTCCAGTCGTGGTACGGCGTCGCCGAGTCCTGGACTTCCACCGACTCGAGCCAGGGATTCTCGCGCGGTGGCTGATAGAAATGGCCGTGGATGACGATCGCGCGGTTCACAATTCCTCGAGATTCTTCAAGAATTCGCGCCGGCCGCCCCGCGGCACCACCACGAGCCCCGAGGCGTCGACGTGGTAGCGGCGGCGGTCGGCGTCGAGGCTGTGCCCGATCTCCGCGTCGGCGGGAATGATGTTGAACCGGTCGATGATGGCGCGGCGGAGACGGGCGCCCTTGCCGACCGTGGTCTGGTCCATGACGATCGAGTCCTCGATCACCGCGCCTTCGTTGACCCACACCGACCGCCCGAGGATCGAGTTTCGGATCGTCGCGCGCTTGACGAGGGACGCCTCGCCGATCTGGGCGTTGTCCACGTCGCTGCCGATGAATCGCGCCGCCGGGCCGGCGTGATGCGCGCTGCGGATCGGCCAGTCGCGGTTGTCGAGGTCGAAGCGCGGGGATTCGCCCAGGAGGTCCATGTGCGCCTCCCAGTAGGAGGGGATCGTGCCGACGTCGCGCCAGTACGCCTGCTCCTCGTAGGGCTTCACCCCCGGCACGTCGTTCTGCTGGAAGTCGTAGGCGAAGACGCGCCCGCCCGGCACCATTTCGGGGATGATCGAGCGCCCGAAATCGTGATCGGTGGAGCGGCGCGCGTCCGCGACCAGCGCGTCGACCAGCGGCTGGCGCGAGAAGATGTAATTCCCCATCGACACGAGCGCGCGCTCGGGGTCGTCGGGAAGGGGTGAGGGGCGCGCGGGCTTCTCCTCGAAGTGGACGACGCGCCCCGTGCGATCCACGCCGAGCACACCGAACTGACGGGCGTCCTCCAGGGGCACGGGCCGGGCGGCGATCGTCGCCTCGGCGCCCGCCTCCTGATGGAAGGCGAGCATCTGGTTCACGTCCATCCGGTAGACGTGATCGGAGCCGAAGACGGCGACGACGTCGGCATTGAAGTCGTCGATCAGGTTGAGATTCTGGAGCACCGCGTCGGCGGTGCCCCGGTACCACGCGGCGCCGACCCGCATCTGCGGAGGCACGACCGTCACGAAGAAATCCGGGAGCAGGCCGCTCGTGCGCCAGGCCAGGCGCAGGTGCTCGATCAGCGACTGGGCTTTGTACTGCACGAGGACGTAGAGCGACGGCATGTCCGAGTTCATGAAGTTCGAGAGCACGAAGTCGATCAGACGGTGGCGGCCGCCGAAGGGGACCGCCGACTTCGAGCGCTCGCGCGTGAGCGGCTGCAGGCGGTCACCACGGCCGCCGGCCATGATCATCGCGAGCAGACGCGCGCGCCGCGGCATCGGGCTCAGCGCGCCGCGGGCGCGCCCAGACCCCACGCCGGGTCGAGGTCCGGGAAGCAGAAGTCCTGGCGCTCGAGCCGCCGGAGTGCGTCCGCCGCGTCGGGCGAGAGGGTGTCGCCGGCCTCGAGCGCGCGTGCCATCTCGCAGAGTCGCTTGAACTCGGCATAGTGCTCGGCGATGCGCCGCTCGGCGTAGTC
>QHSV01000120.1 GCA_003221655.1 Candidatus Rokuibacteriota bacterium | reverse complement strand
CACCCGCGATGTCGGTGACGTCACGGCGCTGACGGCGCCGTCTCTCGCCGACGATGGCTCAAAACCTCGGATTTTCGGCAGCGAATGCCGGGGCGGGTCACGGTGGCACCTTACTTGCTCCCCCACGGCGGCAACGTCCCGTGAGGAGGGCTAGGATGTTGCTCCCGGAACAAGTGCAGCGCCTGGTCGAGCTCGCTCTGGCAGAATTCGCCCCGGAGTGGCAGGTCACCGGCCTGTGTTCGGAGCTCAGCCTGCACAATCCCGACCATTGGGTGTCGGGTCTCGGGACGTTCGGACTCGTCTTGCGCAACCGGCAGAGCCGGAGCGCCAAGGTCCTCGGGTGGCGGAACGGTGATTTCAGGAGCGCCACGTACCATCGCGGCATCTCCTATCGCGTGCTCGAGGCGTACGCCGACCGCATCACGGATCCGATTCGCCGCTACTTCGAAGAGATCGGCCTCCTGCTGCCCGGAAAGATCGCGCCGCGCGTCGCGCAGACGACCGCGGCCCGGTCGAGCATCAACTACGCCGGGTAGACCGCCCCTGCCGCTCGCGACGTAATCACGAGTCGAGCTGCTCGACGGCTTCGGGCAGCTCGGCGAGTCGGGAGATGGCCAGGTCGGGGTGATCCGGCCCGGCCGCCCGGGGCGACGACGAAGTGACCTGGATGACACGCATCCCCGCCGCCCGTGCTCCCTGCACATCGAGGATCGTGTCGTCGCCGACGTGCACGGCGGTTCCGGGCTCCCCGCCGACCGCTCGCAAGGCGAGCGCGAAGATCTCTGGGGCCGGCTTTCGAATCCCCACCTCGTCGGAGAAGATCGTCTGCTTGAAATAGCCGAGGAGCCGAAAACGCTCGAGCAGCTGTCGGAGCGTCGCGCCCGGGGTCCGCATGATGTTCGACACCACTGCGAGCGTGTAGCCTCCGCCCTTGAGCGCCTCCAGCGCGGCGAGCGCGCCGTCGTCGACGGCCGGCGGGACGATGAGGATGGGCCGCGCGTAGGCGTCGACCAGCGCGGCCATCAGCGCCGGCGGGACGCGTCGCGGGAGCCCCGGATCGACGGCGCTCAGGATCGCGCGGACGTGGTCGTCGACCGGAACGTCCCGATGCGTCGCCCAGATCCGGCCGAGATACGCCCCCGACTCTTCGTAGGCGCGGTCGAGTGCCGCCGTGGACACCGGCAGGCCGGCGGCGGCCAGCAGCCTCTCGAAGTCGGTCAGACGGCGCTTCTTGTAGCGATTGTCGCTCGTCGGGCCGTCGAAGAGCAGCGTGCCCCAAAGGTCGATCGTGATCGTCTCGACCTTCACCGTCACCCCCCGAAGTTCGGGCGGCGTTTCTCCAGGTACGCGGTCATTCCCTCGCGCGGCTCGTCGGTCGCGTACGCCGTGGCGAACGCGTGAATCCCGTAGCGCACCGCGGTCGCCAGATCGGTGTCTCGCCAGCGGACGATCAGCTCCTTCTGGAGCCGGATCGCCTCGGGCCCGCCGGCGAGGATCGCCGCGGCCAACTCCTCGGCGGCCGCGCGCAGGCGGTCGTCCGCCACGACGCGGTTCACGAGGCCCCAGTCGAGCGCCTGCTCGGCGGTGATCGCCGCGCCGGTCAGCAACATCTCCGCGGCGCGGCCGGGCCCGATCATCGGTGGCAGCAGCGCCGCCTGGATGACCGACGGCACGCCGACGCGCACCTCCGGCAAGCCGAACGAGGCGCCGGCCGCCGCCACCCGCAGATCGCAGGCCAGCGCGAGCTCGAAGCCTGCGCCGAGGCACGGACCGTTCACGGCCGCGATCACCGGGAACGGCGCCCGGTGCACCGCGGCGATCGCGTCGTGGAGCGTGGTGATCAGCTCTCGGGCCCGGCCGGGGTCGAGATCGCGCAGGACGCGCACGTCCATCCCCGCGGTGAACGCACGCCCGCTGCCGATGACCACGGCGACGCGCGTCGAGCGGTCCGCCGCGAGCGCAACGAACGCGTCGCGCACGGCGTGGATGAGGGTCGGCTCGAAGAGGTTGAGCGGCGGACGGTCCAGCGTGCACCAGACCGCATCGCCGGCGCGATGGATCGTGAGCGGAGGCCCCACTAGTACCGGCGCATCGCGGGATCGACGGTGCGGGCCCAGTAGTCCAGCCCGCCCTGGAGGTTTCTGACGTTCTTGAAGCCGCGCTGGCGCAGGTAGTCGGCCACCGCCGCGCTGCGGACGCCCTGGTGGCAGTAGACGACGATCTCCTCGTCGGCGTTCAACTCGTCCACTCGGAGCTCGATCTCCTCGATCGGGATGTGGACGGCGTTGCCCAGCCGGCAGAGCTTCGTCTCCCATTCCTGACGGACGTCGAGCAACAATGGTCGGTCGCTGCCGGCCAGGCGCGTCTTGAGGTCTTGCGGGGTGATCTCGTCCATGCCTTGCTCCGTCAGCGGGGCGCCGGACGCCCGACGAGGAAGTCCACGAGCCAGGCGTTCACCGCGTCCACGTGCTCGATCTGCGGGAAATGGCCGCACGCGTCGACCCAGCGGACCGCCGCGTGCCGCAGCACCGCGGCGACTTCCGCGCAATGCTCCCGGTGCACGACGTGGTCCTGACGGCCATGGATCAGCAGCACCGGCAGCTCGAGGGTGGCCATCGCACGGCGATAGTCCTTCGCGTGGGTCTCGAAGTCGATCCGCACGTCGCGCAGCGTCGCCAGATAGGCGGCGCGCGCCGCGGCGTCGGTGCGGGCCGCGTACCGGTGGTCGACGAAGAAGTCGATCTCCTGGCGGTCGGGCGCGTGGAAGCAGCGCGCGAGAGCCGTCTTGTAGAGCGTCGCGCATCCGCCGAGCGACAGCGCCTCGCCGATGCCGCGGAGCGCCATGAGCCGGTAGATCCACGAGGGACGATACCCACATCCGGGAATCACGGCGCCCACGAGGGCCAGCCGCTCGACCCGGGACGGGTGCGTCAGCGCGTACGTGACGCTGACCGCGCCGCCGAGCGAGTGGCCGACGAGTGACGCCTGCGCGAGCCCGAGGCCGTCCATGAAGCTGCGGAGCGCGCCGGCGAAGTACGCGAGCCGATAGCGTGTGCGGGGTTTCGCCGAGTCGCCGAACCCCGGAAGGTCGAGGGCGTAGACGGTCGCTCGGCCGGCGAGCGGGCGGATGTTGTGCCGCCAGGACTCCGCGAACCCTCCGAGGCCGTGGACGAGGATGACGGCCGGCCCGCGCCCTTCGACGACATAGTTAAGGCGGAGCCCGTCGACTTCGCCGCCTCGAAGCTGCAGTTCCGGCATGGGGCTACGATTCTACCAGACCGTCTTCGCCGTCAGGCGAACAGGTCGGGTGGCGTGGCCTCGGCCCGCGTCGGCTGGCCCAGGAGCCGCCTCATCATCAGGGCGTTCTGAACCGGATAGTCGCGGTTGTTGTTGTTGAAGGAGATGAAGACCTCCTCGGCCTCCTGGTTCACACCCTCGATCTCGGGCAGGAGCGCCCGCAGCTCCCCCTCGCTGTAGAGGTAGTCGTACTTCTCGCGCACCGTCGGCTCCTCCCCGCGGAGCTGCCGCAGCCAGCCGTGCGAGTTGCGGCCGTGGAGACGGAAAACGGCCGTCGGCGCGGTCGCCGTCGTCACGCGGGGCACCGCGTGCGTCGCCGGCGCGTCCACGATCACGTGCGCGAGGCGCGCGTCGCTCAGCGCGCGCAGAGTCTCATCGACATGATCGGGCAGCCACGAGCGATGGCGGAACTCGACCGCGATCGTCCATCCCGGCAGCCTGGCCGGGAGCGAGGCGAGATAGTCGAGCCGGCCGGCGTCGAAATGGACCCACGGCGCGAACTGGAAGAGAACGTAGCCGAGCTTGCCGGCCTCCGCGATCGGCTGGACGGCGGTCCGGAAGAGGTGGAACGCTCGATCGACCGCCTCGGGCGGAAAGCTCGACGCGTCGATCTCGCCGCGCCGCGTGCGCGCGGGGCTCCGCGGCAGGAGGGCCGTGAGGTCGGCCGGCACGCTCTCCGCCCGGGGGTGATGGCCCGTCAGGAGCGAGTACGCCTTGACATGGAAGATGAAGCCCGCCGGCGTGCGCTCGACCCATCGCAGCGTGTTCCGGACGTCCGGGATCGCGTAGTAGGAGCTGTTCACCTCCACGACGTCGAACACGCCCGCGTAATAGCGCAGGCGCGACTCGGCCGTCATCGACTTGCGCGGGTAAAAGGTCCCGGCCTCGATGAGCGCCGGATCCGCCCACGCGCAGATCCCGACCCGTATTGGCCTGCCCACGCCTAGACGATCTTCTCGTAGATGCCCGGCGGGATCACACGGTAGACGTGGATCGGCTGGGTGACGTTCTTGAACGTCTTCTCGCCGAGGCTCTCGAGAACGAAGTGGATGCGGATGCGTGCGGCGGTGGCGGGGCCCACGACGATCTCGCCGCCCTGCGCCGAGCCCGCGAAGCGCGCCGCGACATTGGTCGTGGGCCCGGTCGCCGTGAACGTCCACCGCTGCCCCGGTCCGGTGCCGAGCTTGGTCGCGCCGACCAGCGCCTCTCCGGTGTTGATCCCCATGTGGAGCTGAATCGACGGGAAGACCCCACCGTACTCCTCGTTGAGCGCCAGGGTCCGCTGGTGGATGGCGAAGGCGGCGCGCGTCGCGTTCAGCGCGTGGTCGGTCGAGCTCCGCTCGGACTGGAAGATGACCATCAGGCCGTCGCCGGCCGTCTCGTTCACGTCGCCGTGGTGGCTCTGGATGATCTCGAGGAAGCTCGAGAAGTAGGTCTGAACGAGCTGGTTGAGCCGCTTGGGCTCGAGCTGCTCGGAGAGCTTCGTGTAGCCGGCGATGTCGAGGAAGACGACCGACACCTCGACGGTCCGTTTCTCGAGCTCCGTCGCATTCGGGTTCTGCTCGAGGAGCTTCTTGACCGCGTCGGGGACGAATTTCGACAACTCGCCCTTGAGCTGCTCGAGCAGCGCGAGTCGCTGGCGCGACTCCTGGAGATTCTGGAGGGCGGTCTCCAGCTCCTTGTTCTTCGTCGCCAGCTCGGTGTAGGCCTGGGTGAGCCGTGACGTCATGTCGTTGAACGCGCCGCCCAGCTCACCGATCTCGTCGCGGGCCCCGGCCGGCGCCCGCGCCTCGAAGTCGCCGTCGCCGACGCGCCGGGCGACGGCCGAGAGGGCGACGATCGGCCCCACGATGACCGAGCGCATCGCGATCGTCAGGACGGCCGCGGCGGCGAGGATCGTCAGCGCCGCGATGAGGAGCTGGCGGTTCCGGTGACGTCGCACTTCGCCGAAGACGGGCTCCATCGAGGTCGCGACACGCACCACCGCCCGGACCTTGTGGTCGGAGCCGTGGCAGCCCTGACATTTCTCCTTGTTGAGGATCGGGTGATGGAGCGTGAAGAGCGAGACGCCGTTCTCGACCTCGAGGGACTCCTGCGTCTTCAGGGTCTCCACCGCCCGAGTGAAGAGTGGACCGGCCATCGCGGGCCCGGGCGCCCGCTTCATCTTCGAGATGTTCATCATGACCTCGTCCGAGAGCCCGGCGGCGCGCGCGACCTCGGCGGCGGTCGCGAGGTCGGTGAACGCCTCGACGCCGTTGCGGCGATAAATCATCAGCGCCTCGAGCGGCGCCGCGTCCTCCGCCAGCTGCGCTCGCAGCTCCCGCTGCTCCTGGAGGAGGCTGCGGATGACATCCGGCCGCTCCTGCAGCATCGCCGCTTCGATGCTGGCCACCACCGTTTGAGTGAGTCGCCTCACCGCCTGCTTGTTCTGCTCGACGAGCGCCGCCGACTCGCGCTGAATCGTCACGATTGTCGAGACCCCGAACCCGACGATCAGGACGCCCACGATGAGCACGGTGATCTTGAGCGCCAGTCGGGGACGGAACATCCTGCTCGGTGTCCTCCTCGTAATGCGTGTCGGCATTATAGGCCCGGTGTAGAATTCGCACGATGGTCGGACCGCATGACGGCTTCGAAGAGTTCGAGGCGACCAGCCTCTATTGTCCGCGCTGCCGGCGCGCCACGCCGACACGCAAGAAACTCCTGCTGGTCCTCCCGTCCGGCAGTAAGTACGACTACGTCTGCGCCGAGTGCGGCACAGCCGTCGGCGCCAAGATGGACAACGATCCGACCGAATTTCATCGGACGATCCCGTCTCCGCCCCGACGCCTTCCCGGTCGTCCCCGCTGAATCGGTCCTCGCCCTTCTCGATAACTCTGCGTCGTTTCAGCCCCTTCCCGTCGTGTCAGAGGGGCCCTGCCGGTGGTGGATATCCGGATAGAGCCAACATCCTGTTGCGTGGTCTATCAGCGTATGCAATACTACCTTTACTTCTCTTTCAGCTTCCCTCGAGACACAGCGAGACGCAGGCCGCGGAGCGAACAGTAAGGAGGGCTGTATGCGCAGACTGAACAAAGTGCTTGCGAGCGTGATATTGGTTGGCGTGATCGCCCTCGGGAGCGTCGTACTGACGCGCCAGGTCCTGGCGGTTGCCGGCGAGGCCAATGCGCAGCGGTTGAATCGCGCGATTCTCGCGTACATCGCTGAAAGGAATCCGGTCGCACCCATCAAGGCCTTCCAGCGCTTCCCCGATGTGCTGTTTGTCGAGACCGAGCGCACGAAAATCGACCACTGCCTGGCGCTCGCGCAAGCAGAAGTGGAGTCGGAATTCCGGCACGACGCCGTCGGCGATGCGGGCGAGGTTGGGTTATTCCAGACCTTGCCCTCAACGGCGGCGCTGTTCGAATCGAGCGTCGGCCCCTTCAAGCGCCCGGTCCTCAAGGGCCAGCGCGATCTCGGTGATCTGGCCATCCCCACGGTCAGCACGCAGTTCGCGATGGCCTATCTCCGAGACATCATGACCCGCAAGCCAAACATCAAGGACGCCCTCACCGAGTATAATGGCGGGCCCGCCGGGCGCCATCCGCACTACTACCGTATGGTGATGGGCACCTACGTCGAGATCCTGGAGCGCACAGAGCTGAAGTGCCGCTACCAGGCGGCGCCGAAGCGACCGCCGGTCATGGCGCTTCTGGCGCGCGTCTAGTTGGGCGTTTGAACAGCGGGGGAAGCGAGCCGTCCGATAGTCCCGCAAAGCCCCGGTGCGGTCCCGGCCGGGGCGAAGATGCTCGTCGTAGCGTTCGGCTAGACTCTCGGTAGCATGCAGCTCAGCCTCGCTCTTGCTCCGCTCGCCACTCGCTATCCATTTCTGAATGGAAACGAACACGCATAGATAAGAGAGATCCGGCGAGCCCGTTTCGTCTGTATTCAGCACGACATCCGGAGAGTGCGAATTGCCCGAGACGTTCGACTTCCTGCGCGCCGAACTATTCACTCGCGCATAGTGGGCGCCCGCCACGTGCTCGCTACATCGTCCTCCGTTGGCTCGCAACCCCTCATTTCTATGGAGGCTTTCGGGCGATGGCCTTGTCGCGGTCCGGCGTGGCCCATAACCTGCAGTGCATGGCGAGATTGATTCGCCGAGAGGAGGCCTGGATGATGTCCCCTCCCGGCACGCCCAGAACGGAGGACGGCAAATGAGGAAGCACAGAGTCGTGAGTTTTATGCTCGTCGCCGCACTCGTAGCCGGTTGCGCGGCTCACAGGCCCGGGGCGCCGGCCGCATGGAGCAGCCCGACGACGGCGGACGGACGTGCGCTCGCGACGGACGATGAAGTAGGCGCAATCGCCGCGAATATCTGGTACGCGCCTGGGCGCGCGCTCTTGTGCGGCGGGAGCGGGCTCATGGCAGGCCTCGTTATGACTGTGACTCTGGGACAGTCCTACGATTCAGCTTCTGAACTGCTGCATGGTGGCTGCAGCGGACCGTGGATAGTTCGTCCGGCCGACATTCGGCAGGCTGTCCCGTAGCCGGCGCTCGAACCGTGGCTAGTACGACGGCCGGTGCGGGCCGGGCGGCGTCATAGCGCATCGATCCAGCGCGCGAGCGTGAAGTCCTTCGAGGTGAGCCCGCCGTCGGAGTGGGTCCACACGGAGATCGTGACCTCGTTGTAGCGGATCGTCACGTCGGGATGGTGATTCGCGCGCTCGGCGATCGCCGCCACCCAGTTGACGAAGACCATCGCCTCTCGGAAATCCCGGAAGCGATACAGCCGCTCGATCGCCGGGCCGGATCGCTTCCATCCGGGCGTCCGGGCCAGCTCGGCCGCGATCTGGGCGTCTTCGAGCAGGCTCACGGCTGCAAGCGGCGCCGGATCGTCGGCGTCCAGTCCTCGAGCGACCGCGTCTTCCTGCCCCTGACCTTCGCCTGGTCATCCCACCGCCGCAGCGCCAGCGCGTCGCGCAGCCACCGGTGCTCGGCGAATCGGGCGGCGTCGCTCGGCGACATGACGCCTCCCTGCAGCCGGAGCGTGTGGCGAGAGACGGGCGAGAGGCGCTCGAAGTACTCCGGCTCGGTGGCGCAGAGATAGCGTTTCGCGTCGGCGTGCATGCGCACGCACCAGGCCACGCGCTCGGGCACCCAGGGCGCGAGCAGCTCGGCGCCGACTTCGTGATGTCCACGTGCGCTCGATCCGACGGGCGTCCGCTCCGTCGTGTCGGAGACGAGCGACTGATCGACCGCGTAGCGGCCCACGTCGTGCAGCAGGCATGCGAGCTGCAGCTCCTCGTCGGCGCCGCCTTCGCGGGCGAGCTCGGCGCACTGGAGCGCGTGCTCGAGCTCGGACACGACCTCGCCCCCGTATCGGGTCGCCGCGGAGCGCGCCAGCGCGTCGAGCAGCCGGTCGGCCAGTGCGGTCATGCCCGCGCGAACTTCTGCAGCGAGCGAATCTCGCGCGGCGGGCTCAGGGCCTTGCCGCGCGCCGTCCACGAGACCTCGGCCACGTACAGGTCGCCGTGCGAGTCGACGACGCAGCCGTGCGGGGCGATGAATTCGCCCGGCTTCTCACCGAGGAAGGGGCCGCCGATCCGGGCCACCAGGTCGCCTTTGAGCGTCACGATGCTCACACGGGCACCGAGATTGGGCACCTGGGCGCTCACCGGCAAGTCCGGTGGGAGCTCACCGACGAACAGCAGGCCGTCGTTTCCCCGATCGGCGAAGAGCCCGCACGGACGGAAGAGGTTGTTGATCTGGGTGAGGTACCGGCCCTTACCGTCGAAGACCTGGACGCGGTGATTCTCACGGTCCGCGACGTACACGCGTCCCTCGGCGTCGGTCGCGATGTTGTGGGGGATGTTGAAGCACCCCGGATCGGTGCCGGGCTCGCCCCACGAGAAGAGCAAGCGCCCCTTCGGATCGTACTTGTGGACACGCGAGTTCCCGTAGCCGTCGGAGACGTAGACGTCGCCGGTACGCGGACAGAGCGCCACGTGCGTGGGCCGGTTGAAAGGCTTGCCGCCGTGGAGGGTCGAGGGCTTGTCGGGATCGCCGAGCGTCAGGAGCAGCTTGCCGTCGGTCGTGAACTGTCTGACGGTGTGGTGCAGATCGTCGGTGAGCCAGAGCGTTCCATCGGGTCCGATCGTGATCCCGTGGGCGCGCCGGAACACGCCGTCTCCCCACGATCGGAGAAATTTTCCGTCGCGGTCGAACACGATGACCGGGTGCGGACCCCGATTGAAGACGTGGACGTTGTCCTGTGCATCGACGGCGACGCTTGTCGCCTCTACGAACGACCACCCCTCGGGTAGTCGTCCCCAGCCCTCGACCGGACGGTAGTTCACAGGCATGACCTCCGTGCTCCGCGCCTATACTGCCACAACACGATGACCGCGCATATTGGCCTCTCCGTCAAACGCCGGGAAGACCGGCGCCTGCTCACCGGCCGTGGCCGCTACGCGGACGACGTGCGGCTGCCGCACCTCTGCCACGCGGCGATCGTGCGGAGCCCGCACGCCCACGCGCGCATCGTGGGGATCGACGCACGGCGAGCGACTGCCCTCCCGGGCGTCCTCGCCGTGCTCACGATCGCCGACCTGCCGGAGTGCGCGGCGGCGGTGCCGTCCCTCGTGACCTCGCCGAGGTTCCGGCCGTACGTCCAGCCCGCCATCGCCGGGCCGAAGGTCCGCCACGCAGGCGAGGCGGTGGCCGTGGTGGTCGCGGACGACGTCTATCGCGCCGCCGACGCCGCCGAGGTGTTGGACGTTCGCTACGCGGTGCTGCCGGCCGTCGCGACGGTCGAGGCCGCGCTCGCGAAAGGCGCGGCGCGGGTCTTCGACGAATGGCCCGACAACGTCGCGGGCCCGTCCGCCGGGGCCGTCGGCGACGTCACCCGGGGGTTCGCCCAGGCGCACGTGGTCGTCGAGGCGCGACTGAGCGTGCCGCGCGTCGCCGCGATGCCGATCGAGCCCCGCGGCGTGGTGGCCCAGCCCGATGCGCCGGACGGCCGGCTCACGGTGTGGGCGTCGACACAGATGCCGTTCGCCGTTCGGGCGGCGGTCGCCGCGGCGCTCGATCTCGCCGAAGAGCAGGTGCGGGTGATCGCGCCGGACGTCGGGGGCGGCTTCGGCGCCAAGGGTCACGTCTACCCCGAAGACGTTCTGATTCCCGCGGTCGCGCGCCGGCTGGGCCGGGCAGTGAAGTGGATCGAGACCCGTCGCGAGCACTTTCTGGCGACGGCGCCCGACCGCGACCAGCACCATCAGTTGCGGCTCGGCGTGACCTCTGACGGCGTGATCGCCGCGATCGAAACGACCTTCACCCGAGACGGTGGGGCCTATCCCGTCCTCGGCGACGTGATCACGCTGAACACGATCAACCACCTGCCCGGGCCCTATCGCGTCACGCACCTCAAGGGATGTGCCGTCAACGTGGTGACCCACAAGACCTTCACCGGCGCTTACCGAGGTGCCGGACGCCCCGAAGTCGCCTACGTGCTCGACCGGCTCCTCGACCGCGCGGCGCGACGACTGGGCATGGACCCCGCGGAGCTACGGCGTCGCAACCTCATCCGCTTCGATGAGATGCCCTACACGACCGGCCTCCGGTATCGTGACGGCATACCGATCGTCTACGATCCGGCCGACTACCGCGTGGCGTTCGACCGCTTGCTCGCCCTCTTCGGGTACGACGAATGGCGTGCCGCACAGAAGGAGCGGCGCGCCTCGCCGAGGCCGATCGGTATCGGCTTGTCGGCCTATCTGGAGGGCACCGGCATCGGCCCGTTCGAAGGCGCCGACGTCAGGATCGACCCGAGCGGAATGGTCTACCTCCAGATCGGCGTGTCTTCGCAGGGCCAGTCGCACGAGACGACCCTGGCGCAGGTGTGTGCGGCCGAGCTCGGCGTGGACACCGAGCGGGTCGTCGTCGTGGGCGGCGACACCGCCGTCCTGGGCTACGGCAACGGCACGATCGCGAGCCGCGTCGCAGCGGTGGCGGGACCGGCCGTCGCGCGCACCTCGCGCGAGGTGGCCAGAAAGGCGCGGCTGGTCGCCGGTGAGCTGCTCGAGTGCGCGCCGACCGACGTCGTGTTCGCCGACGGCCGGGCGCACGTCGCCGGCATGGCCGGACGCAGTATCGAGCTCGGCGAGCTGGCGCGCGGATCGCTCCGGAGCCCGACGCTTCTGCGGGAGGGTGCGCCGGGGCTCCACGCCTGCGCCTTCTTCCGGCCGGAGACCGTCACGTGGGCGTTCGGCGCGCACGCCTGCGCGCTCGAGGTCGACGTCGAGACGGGCGCGGTGCGGCTCCTGCGATACGCGGCGGTGCACGACTGCGGCCGCCCTCTCAATCCGATGGTCGTCGAGGGCCAGCTCCACGGCGGGATCGTTCAGGGGATCGGCGCCGCGCTGGGCGAAGAGCTGATCTACGACGGCGGCGGACAGCTCTTGACGGGCTCCCTGATGGACTACGGGGTGCCGAAGGCCGATGAGGTGCCGCCTCTCGACGTCGTCGCGCTCGATTTCCCGTCCACTCGCAACGAGATGGGCATCAAGGGCGTCGGCGAGAGCGGGATCATCTCGCCGGTGCCGGCGATCGCCAACGCGGTCGAGGACGCGCTGGCCGACCGCGGCGTCGCGATCGAGCGCGTGCCCCTCACGGCCGCTAGCGTTTGGGAAGCGCTGCGAAGCGCTCAGCGGCCGGCGGGATCCCGGTAGTGCCGGAGGAGGTAGACGAGCAGCGTTTCTTTGTCCTCGGGCGGAATCGGCGCGCCGTACTTGATCATGCGGTCGAGCGTGTCGGACCAACCCCTGGGGCCGAAGCGCTGCTGCACCGCGACCTCGACGCTGTGACAGATCACGCAGCGCATGACCAGCTCCCAGCCGGGCGTCTGGGGGATCGGCGTGTTCTGAGCGGACGCGAGCGCGAGGCGAAGGCCCAACACCATCCAGGCGGTCACCGCCAGGAGGGCCGCAGGCCGCAGGCTACGCCACATCGACCTTGACAGCGTGGATCACGTTCCAGCGGTAGCCGAGTCGGTTGAACGTGCGACTCGTCGGCTGGATGCGACCAAGGCTGTCGGACGCCCGCGCCATCACGGTGTGGGCGCCCGGCCTGGCGTCCCATTCCGCCTCCCACTTGCGCCAGGAGTAGCGATCCCAGCGACCGGTGAACGTCCCCGGCGACCAGCTCTGGCCGCCGTCGGTCGAGACGTCGATACCGGTCAACTCGCCCTCGCCGCTCCACGCCCAGCCCCACACGGTTGTCCTCCCCGCTGGCAGCTTGGCGCCTTCCGTCGGGCCGACGATGACGGATTTCACCTCGAGCGACTGGAGCGAGTAGATTTCCTTGTCGTTGTCGGCGCGCGGCGCCGTGTAGTTCGACTTCATGTAGAAGCCGTCGAACTCGTCGGCAAGAACGATGATCCGCTCGAGCCACTTGACGGACGCCGAGCCGACGAACCCAGGGACGATCGCGCGCGCCGGGCCGCCGTGCAAGTGCGGAAGCGGTTTGCCGTTCATCTCGAGCGCGATCATCGTGTGCGGCTCGAGCGCCTTCCAGATCGGGACGCTGCGGATGAAATCCGGTGCCTGCGGCGTCGGCGGCCTGTCAAGGCCGTCGAAGGCGACGTGCCGGCCGGTCGGCCGCGGCCTGGCCAGCCGCAGCACGTCCGCGAGCCGCACGCCCTTCCACGCGGCGTTCCCGACGGCGCCGTTCTCCCACTGGATGCCCGAGGCCCGCGGCTTGTGGAAGGAGCGACCGTTGCCGGCGCATTCGAGGGTCACGTCCTGCGTGAACATGGAAAGCTTCTGCAGATCGTCCAGGCGGAGGACGCGGGGGTTGTCCACCTCGCCCTCGATTTTCATCGACCATTGCGCAGGGGCGATCGGTGCAGCATCGTAGTTGTTACGGACGAAGAACACATCGTCGGGCGTGTGGTAGGCGGTCAGGTCTCCGAGCCGCGTCTCGAGGTTGATGGGACGCGGGCTCCGTACGATGAGCCGGTCCTTGCCCGGAACGAGCGCGGCGGGTTGCTGGGCGCGCGCGCCGGTCGCTCGAAGAAGCGCGATGGCGGCGCCGCCGGCGATCAAGAAACCCCGTCGTGTGGTGGTCATGGGTACCCCTTGCGCGCGGCAATATTACACCCCGCAGGCGCAGTTCCACCCTGCGGCGCGCGTGCCGCGTATAACTTAGCGCGATGGACGAACGCACATTCGCCCGCGCCGTGGAGGCATACGCTCGCCGGCTGTACGCGGTAGCGTACCGGCTCCTCGGCAACCGGGCCGACGCGGAGGACGCCGTCCAGAGGGCCTTGCTGAAAGCCTTCGAGGCGCGGGAATCCTACGCGCCACGGTGGGCGGTGTCCACGTGGCTCTATCGCGTGCTCACGAACGTCTGTATCGACGAGCTGCGCCGGCGCCGACGCACGCCGCCCGAGCCGCTCCCCCGCGGGCGACCGGGCGCAGCGGTGGAGCGCCTCGATCTGACGCGCGCGCTGGAGACCGTTCCGCGCGAGGCGCGCGTGCTGCTGGCGCTTCACTACGTGAACGGCCTCGGTTACCGGGAACTCGCAACGATCAGGGGAATTTCCGTCAACACGGTCAAGAGCCAGCTCGCACGGGGCAAGGCAATCCTGAAGCGAACGCTGGAGGGATAGAAACATGAATCGTATCGACGTCATGCTCGAGGAGTTCTTCGCTGCCGAGGCTCCGAGCGATCTCGCGTCGCGGCTTCTTGCCGGTCTCCGTGCCAGGCGGGTCGAGCTCGCGGCGCTGGCCGACAGGTTCAGGATCGAGGCGACCGAGCGTGGTGTGGCGCGGCTTCGCCCGGGACGCGGCAACCACGGCGCGTCCGCCAGCGCTCGCGCCCACGCCGAGCGCGCACGGCAGGAGCTACGCGAGTATCTGGCCGGACGCCGGACGTTCTTCACGGTGGCGGTGGACCTCGCGGGCGTGGCCGACTTCCAGGCCCGCGTGCTCGCCGAGGCCGTGCGCATTCCGTTCGGCGAGGTCGACTCGTATGCCGCCCTCGCGCGACGCGTGGGACATCCGCGCGCCGCGCGCGCCGTCGGCAACGCGCTCGGCGCTAATCCGGTGCCGGTGATCGTGCCGTGCCACCGCATCATCCGCGGCGATGGGACCTGGGGTCACTACGCGTTCGGCGGCGAGATGAAGACCCGGCTGCTGCGGCTCGAGCGCTCGACGCCCGCCCTCATCGGTTGCACGAGCACGCGGATCGTCTGCCGCCGGGGCTGCGCCCACGAGCAGCGGGTGACCGAGGCCAATCGGATCGTCTTCGCGTCGGTTGCCGACGCCGCGAGCGTAGGGTACCGTCCCTGCCGCGTCTGCCGTCCGTCATCCATGACACGATAGGATCGCGATGATGCGACGTTCGCTGCTACTCGCGCTGCTGATCGTCCTCGGCGCCGCGGCGCCCGCCATCGCCCAGTTTCCGATCTTTGACGCTCACATTCACTACAGCCGCCTTGACTGGGAGGTCTACACACCCGAACGAGCGCTCTCCATTCTCGCCGCCGCGGGCGTGCGCCGGGCCATCGTCTCGAGCACGCCGGACGACGGCACGCTGAAGCTCTACGAGAAGGCGCCGAAGGGCGTCGTCCCGTTCCTCCGACCGTATCGGACGCGTGATGACATGGGGAGCTGGCCCAGCGACCCCGGCGTGCAGGCCTACGTCGAGGAGCGGCTCAAGCGCGGGATCTACCGGGGCATCGGCGAGTTCCACCTGGGCGTCGCCGACGTGGGCGCGCCGACTGTCGTTCGTATCGCCGAGCTGGCGGCGGAGCGCGACCTGTTTCTCCAGGCTCACGTGGACGACGTCACCATCGAGAAGCTGTTGACGCTCTATCCGAAGGTGCGCTTCCTCTGGGCGCACGCGGGCATGTCGGCCTCCGCTCCCACCGTGGGACGGCTCCTCGAGCGATTCCCGAAACTCTGGGTCGAGCTGGCGCTCCGGACCGACGTCGCGCACGGCGGCACGCTCGATCCCGAGTGGCGGGTGGTCTTCGTGAAGTACCCGGACCGCTTCATGGTCGGCACCGACACCTGGGTGACGGCGCGCTGGGAGATCGTTCGCGATTACCACCGGGCCGTGCAGGCCTGGCTCGCCCAACTCCCGCGCGACGTCGGCGATCGCCTGGAAAAATGGCGAGCGATTGTTCCCGGTAACGGCTGAAGCCCCGCGAGGGCTCAACCGCCTGAGAAAGCCGTCGCCGTAGGGCGGAACCTCATCACGGCGCGCACGCCAAGCACCACGAAGATTGTCATTGCGATGGTCGGCGGGAAAAACTGTGCTGTCGTTGACAAGTGAAATGACCGCTTCTGTTTGACACCGTGATTTGACCGCTTGGGCGCCACGCACGACGGCGGCGCCGCCGGTGTCACTTTGCTGCCGCGGAGCGCCCCGTTGATCGAGGGGGGCGCTATGTCCCCCCTGGCCGAACTCGCCCGTTTCACGGTTCTCAGGCAGCGGCGGGCGTGAGCATGCGGCCGCGCGCGTCGTAGACGCCGAGCCGGCGCGAGCCCAGCCAGACGGAGTGGCAGCGGTCGAGGTGACGGCGGACGACGACGCGGAGGCCGGCGCAGGAGCGCCGGCCCGGTTGCTTGGCGAGCTGGAGGACAACGCCGTCGAGCACCACGGTGTTGTCGCGGGCGACGACGCGCGCGTCCTGGTGACACAGGATCTGCTCGAGGTCGACGCGGCCGAGGGGCACGAAGGCCGAGGTGGGATCGGTCGCTGGCCGGCCGAACTCGGCATTGAAGGCGGGCAGGAAGCGCTCGCGCAGATAACGATTGGCGGTGGCGACGGTGGTGATGCCGGCGACGCGCAGCTCGTTGACGAGGCGCCCCTGCAACGTCCCGTTCATCCGCTCATCCGCTCGCTCCGGCCGCGGGCCTGGGGCGAGTAGCCGAGGATGTGTTCGATACCGAGGTGCGCCAGGGCCCGGCCGACTTGCGTGGGCTGGGGGCGATCGGCGGCGCCGCCGGCGACGGGTGTATGCGCGGCCCAGTGGGCGCGGTCGGTGTAGAGCGCCATCGGCAGCCCCCAGGTGAGGAGCACCCGGCGCAGGGCCGTCATCACGGCGGCGGTGCTCTCCCCGCCGTCGACGAGCTCGGCGTCGAGGACCTGCTTGGTCGCATCGTCGACGACGGCGATGAGCGTGAGGTACTGGTCGGGCACGAGCGCCAGCCACCAGTGCCGACTGCCGTCGAGGTGCAGCAGTTCGCCAAAGCAGGGACGGGGCTCACGCCGGCGGCGGTGGCGGCCTCGAGGCCGATGTTTGGGGACCAAGCCCGCGCCCTGCAGGGCCTGCTTCACGAAGGAGTAGCAGAACCGCACGCCGTGCTCGGTGCGCGCGCGGCGCAGGAAGTGCCGGACGTTGAAGCCCGCGTAGCGGTCCCGGTAGAGACGCAGCAGGCGCTCGACCTCGGCGACAGGCGCGCGGCGCGGCGAGGGCGTCTGCCGGCGCCGATCGAACAAGCCGTCATAACCATA
>QHSV01000087.1 GCA_003221655.1 Candidatus Rokuibacteriota bacterium | reverse complement strand
GACCGGCTCGGCGCCCATAGTCTACTTCCTCTGCCGGCCTTTGACATCGACGGCGCGCCCGGGGTACAAAACGACCGCCCAATCGCCCGCGGAGGTGCAAGCACATGGCGAAGAACGGCTTCAAGCTCCTGGATTCGGACATGCATATCGTCGAGCCTCCGGACTTGTGGGAGCGATTCATCGACCCGGCCTTCAGAGCCCGGGCGCCGCGCGGCTGGCCCGGCCCGGAGAATCCCTCGGTCTTGGAGGTTGCCGGCAAGGTGATGCCGCGGATCGCCGCCACGCCTCAGGCCCACTACCAGACCATGTACGCGCGCAAAGCTGACCGCTATCGCCATGCGATAGCGCGCAACTACGACCCGGTGTCCCAGCTCGAGGCGATGGACACCGAGGGAATCGACGTGGCGGTCCTCTTCCCGACGCGAGGCCTCTACGCCCTGGCGACCGACGATCTGGAGCCCGACCTTGCGGCCGCCATCGCGCGCGCATACAACGACTGGCTGGCCGACTTCTGCGCCCCCGCTCCCAGCCGCTTGATCGGCGCAGCCATGGTGGCGCCTCATCACGTCGACGCGGCCGTCGCCGAGACCCGCCGCATGGCGGGGCGTGGCTTCAGGGCCATCTTCATGCGCCCGAACGTGGTTCACGGCCGCAACTGGCACGATCCCCACTACGATCCCCTCTGGGCGGAAGCCGAGCGGCTGGGCATGGCCGTCTGCTTTCACGAGGGAGGACTGGTCTATCTGCCCCAGGTCGGCGCGCGCTTCCCCCAGGTGATGCTGCACCACGCCTGTACCCACCCGATGGAGATGATGCAGGCGACGGTAGACATCGTCGGCGGCGGCGTGCTCGCCCGGTTCCCCGGGCTACGCGTGGGCTTTCTGGAGGGCAACTGCTCCTGGGTGCCCTTCCTCCTCTGGCGCCTCGACGAGCACTACGAGTGGCGCCGGGAGTGGGATGCGCCCAACTTCACGATGACCCCGACCGAGTACTTCAAGCGCCAGTGCTACGTTTCGGTCGACTGCGACGAGGAGCCGGCGAAGTATGCGGTCGACTGGCTACAGGAGGGGAACATCGTCTTCTCCACCGACTACCCGCATGCCGACGCCAAATATCCCGAGGCGTCCGAGCGCTTTTTGAAGCTTCCGTTGTCCGATTCGGCCAAGCGCAAGATCATGTGGGACAACTGCGCGCGGCTATACGGGATGGATTCAGGCGCCGGGTAATGGGATGTCCGAGGATGAGAGTGGCTAGGTTTGCCTCGGCGGCGCACTCCTGGCTCGCAATGGGCGTCGTCGCTGACGCGGCACAGCGGGTGCAAGATCGGTGTAGAGACGACGAAAGGGTTAAAGAGAACTCTCGCTAACCCTTCGCCACGTCGTGGTTGCGGGGGTCGGGTTTGAACCGACGACCTTTGGGTTATGAGGGGAATCCCGGCATCACAGCGAGAGCGCGGCGCCGGTGATCACCTGGCCGCGGACGTCGGACGCGATCAGCTTGGCCTGCTCGATGAGGAGGTGCCGCCTGCCTTCTCGCCCGACAGGGCCAGCATCGGCACGCGTCGTCAGACAGCCGGCACAGTACCGCCGTCGATCACGTATTCGCTTCCGTGAATCGACGCTGCCCGGTCGGAAACGAGAAAGGCCACGAGTTCCGCGACCTCTTCGGGGCGGCCCGGCCTGCCGATCGGAATCCCTCCCAGCGAGGCCATCAGGCTCCGGCGGGCAACGTCCTCGGTCGTGCCGGCATTTTCGGCGAGCCGGGTGACGAGGCGAGTTGCAGCGGTCGTTTCAATGTAGCCCGGGGCGACCGTATTCACGCGCAACCCCTTTGGCCCGACTTCCTTCGACAGACCCTTGCTGTAGGTGGTCAACGCGGCTTTCGCCGCTGCATAAGCGAGCGTTGCCTCGAACAGCGGCAGCCGCCGCTGGATGGACGAGATATGGATGATGACGCCAGACCCCTGCTTGAGCATCCCCGGAAGGAATGCGCGATCAAGGCGGACGGCGGCGAGCAGGTTAGCGTTGATCGTGTCCTGCCAATCGTCGTCGCTGAGAGCCAGCACGCCGCCGCTCGGTGCCGACGAGCCGCCGACATTATTGACAAGGATGTCCACGCCGCCGAAGCGGTCCACTACTTCCCGCACCACTCCATCCACACCAGCGCGAGTACTGATGTCGGCTTGGACGAACAACTTCACCGCCTGACGTTCCGGCAATGGAGAACGTGCGGTCGTCGCCACCGTCGCGCCGCCGGCAGCGAGGCGCCTCACGATTGCCTCGCCCATGCCCTTCGTGCCGCCAGTCACAAGGGCACGCTTGCCGGCAAATTCGGCTGGATCGAACGGAAAGTGGATCGCTGGACCTTTGGACATGGTCGTCCCTCCCCGCGCAATTCGTGCTGCAGCTACATCCACGGCCGCATCTTCGGGCCGATGCCGCCGAGTCGATCGACCTTGACGCGCACGATCAAGCGCTTCTCGCCGGGTTGACGATACGGGTACTTGTCCACCCCGAGGAACCGTTTCGCGAGTTTGTCGGCGTGGGCGTCGGCTCCAGTCTCTGTCACCGTCGCGGTGCCGTTGAGAACGAGATACGACTGCGGTTCGGTACGATTCTGAACAGAGATGATGATCCGAGGGTCGCGCTGGAGGTTCTGCGGCTTCTTGCGCCCTTCCGCCGTGTTGAACAATGCCTCATTGCCCTCAACGTCCATCCAGACCATCGTCACTTGCGGTCGCCCATTCGGGTTGAACGTGACAACGTGACCGTACGCCTTGTCCTCCAGCACTTTCTTTACCGACTCCGGCAATGCGATCCGCATGGCTCCCTCCATCGCTCAGGGCCTGGTCGCTTGATGACACAATGTCCAAAGATATCACCCATTTTAACTTTGCCTTTTACAGTCGTGCTAGAAGGTCAATTGGCTCTAATGAAATTCGCATCAGTGACCGGCAAACAAAGAGGTGTTGGAGATGAAGGGCAAAAAACATTCCGCCGATTGTGATCATTGTGCGATTGCGCGCTGTCTTGGGCAGCATGGCCCTTGCGGCGCAGGACAGGTTCACGCTGAAAGCGCCGAACGGGGTCGCGTCTTCTGAGATCAGAGGATATGAAGCATGCCAGGGGTGGCGTCCCCATTCGTGTGGAAAGTGAAATGGCGCATTCTTCCGGTTGGTGAAGTGCACGACCAGCCAGCCCCCCTGGCGGGCGGCCACCGGAGGAACGCGCCATGGCGAAGGGTATCAACAACGCGGTTGAAGCGCACGAGGTCGCGCCGGTCTCCCTGAGCGAACTGATCCACCGGCACGTCCGGGGCGCGATCCAGACGGCGGTACATGAGGAGTTGCGGGCGGCGCTCGCGGCGACTCGTCGGATTCGTGGCGCGCTTCAACCGCTGCTCAAGGCGCCGCTCGTGCGGCCTACGCGAGCCTCGAACGCACATGGGGCAAGCGTTGCCCTGACGCGTCTGCGCGAAGGCGGCGACGAACTCCTCACGTTCTTCACCTGCCCGCAGGCACAGTGGAAGGCACTGCGAAGCACGAACGTGATCGAACGGCTCCATCAGGAATTTCGGTGGCGTGTGAAAACACAAGGCTCGCTGCCGAACGAAGACGCCGCGCGGGTCTTGCTCTTCATCTCGTAGCGAGCGGGCAGATAAAGTTGCGCCGAATCGACGGCTGGCGGAAGATCGCCACCGTGCTCAGCCAGCACACGGCGGTGGCGGCATGATCGTGATTCGGGCAGCACTCGCAGTTGCTCTGGCCCTCGGTGTTCTCGCCGCGCCGCCCGCCGTCGAGGCGCAGAAGTCAGAGAAGATGGCTCGCGTGGGAATTCTTGGCCTCGGTCCAGTTCCGAGCCCACAGGACCTGGCGACGTCGGTCTCGACCAACCCGTTCTGGATCGCGATGAGACAGCTCGGTTGGGTCGATGGCCAAAACATGGTCGTCGAGCGACGCTTTGGCGAATCAGTCGATCAGTTCCGCACAGGCGCGGCTGACCTCGTACGTCTCAAGGTCGACGTACTGTTCGTTTCGAGCG